>DATKAB010000053.1 GCA_035498555.1 Candidatus Sulfotelmatobacter sp. | reverse complement strand
CCCGGCTCCTTCACGGTGTTGAGGTTGAACCAGATGAACTGGGAGGCGAGGCTCGGTCCCACGTCGTAGAGGGTGTAGTTCCCCTTCTTCTGGCCGTCCAGGTAGCTCTGATAGTCGTCGGGCTTCACGTTTTCGACCGCGTCGGTTTCTCCGGCCTGGAACTTGAGCGCGGCGGTGTTCTGGTCGGGGACGACGGGAAACAGGAGTTGATCGAGGTAGGGCAGCCGCTGCCCTTTCGCATCGAACCGGTACCAGTACGGATTTCGCGCCAGCACTGTCTTCTCGCCGGGCACGAACTGTTCGAGCCGCCACGGACCGGAGGTCACCAGGCTCTCCGGCCGGGTGCTCACGTTGTAGGCCGAACCGAAGCTCCCGCCGCGATAGGGCGCCTCCATGAGATGGCGCGGCAGAACGCGCATCGAGGCGATCGCCCAGAGCGTGAGCCCATAGGGTTTCGCGCTCCGGACCACCACGGTGAACGAATCGGGCGCCGAGAACATCATCCGGTAGCCCTCGACGTTCATCAGGTCCTGAACCGCCGGATGCAGCACGCTGTCCATCACCACCGCGAAGCTGAACATGACGTCGGTGCTGCTGATCGGATGGCCGTCGGAGAAACGCGCTCCCCGGCGAAGGTGAAACGTGTAGGTCGTGCTGTCCTTCGACAGTTCCCACGATCGGGCGAGCCCCGGCATCGAGGTGCGGTGCTCGTAGTCATACTCCACCAGCGAGCCCCACAGCAGAGCGTTGATGTCGTTGGAGCTCTGCTCGTTCGACATGATGGGGTTGAAGGTGCGGGGTGGGCTGGTCTGAGCCAGCACGAACCGGCCGCCGCGGATGCCGATCTCGCCGCCTCGCATCACCATCGTGTCGGCCGGGATCGGCATCGGGTCCGCGGCCGGGGCGCCCTCGACTCCCCGTGACGGGCGAAACATCACGGCGGTCGTGATCAGCGAGGCGTAGGCCAGCAGAACCGCCCGGCGGGTGGGTCTCACGTGCGGCTCCTCTCGGAAGCGAAAGTGAGTGCGAGGGACGAACGAGTATAGGAAGCGCTTTCGCAAGGGGTCAACGCCTCGCGCCCGGTTTCGCCGCGCAGCACCTCGGCCGGCTCGCGAAGTTCGGCGACCAGCGCGTCGGCCCAGCGCTCGAGCGCGGCCCGTCCCATCCAGCGGCCGGCATGCGACGAGCGCCGCGCCAGATCTGCGCGGATGCGTGCGCGCGACTCTTCCGGCACGCAGAGGTAATCCGCGAGCCGCAGGTGGCCGTCGCCGAGCAGCAGGCTTCCCTCCTGGAGGAAGGCGCGCCGCAGCCGACGCTGAGCGCTGCCGACGAGCTTGCGGCCCTCGAGCAGGATCTCGTGACGAGCCGTGCTCGCGAAGCAGGGCGCGGTGGCACTACCCCCCGCCCGCTCCGTCACGGTGCCCCGTCCGCTCGCGAGCTCGGCCGGAACCCCGAGCCGCACCAGGCTCTTGAGCAGCAGCTCGCCGACCGCGGCGTAGCTCTCTCCCAGCGTGCCGCCCCAGCGCGGATCGTCGAGCCGGCCGGCGAACGCGTAGGTCCATTCCTCGGCATGGAAGATCGCGCGCCCCCCGGTGGGACGCACCGCCCATTCGATCCCGTCTGCCCGGCAGCGCGCGGTGTCGAGCTGGCGATCCGGATCCTGGAGGAGTCCGAGCGTAATCCCGGGCGGAGCGAAGCAGAACAGTCTCAGCACCGGGCGGGGATCCTCGCCGCGCTCGAGTCGCTCGAGCAGCGCCGCATCGCGGCGCATGTTCTCGGCGGCGGAATGGGCGCCATCGCACCAGAGGATCATCGAGCGGGCCTCCGCATGGCGGTTGCTTGGTTGGCTTCGTCGCTCGTCGCTGCGAACAATCTGACGATAGGTCTCGCTCCTCGGGGCGCCCACCGAAGGTGGGTCGCGCCGCCTTGCACTCGGCCGCGGAGACCGGCTAGTGGTGGCCCAGCCAGTCTTCGAGCAGGAACTGGAATCTCCCGATCAGCAGCGAAACGCGCGACATCACGGTGTAGCCGTAGCCGGCCCCGAACGAGATCATCAGGAACACGATGCCGACCCGCGACGCCACGCCCAGCGCGCCCTTGTGCTCGCGGCTGAAGAAGAAGAACAACAGCGACGTGATCAGCCCGATCATGAACAGGATGGAATTGAAGCTGGTCCAGAAGTTTCCGGTCCACAACGGCTGCAGGCTGGCCTGGACCTGGGCCACGAAATCGCCCTGAGCGAACCCGGTGGTCTTGAGTCCGGCGTAGACGCCGATGATCACCGCCAGCGACCAGCGGGACAGCCAGCCGATCCGCCCGAACAGGCGGGTGAACAGCAGCAGGCCGAGCGCGCCGGGCACCACCAGCCAGATCCGGTAATCGCCGAGCGAGGCACGAAGCGGACCGCCGGGCTGATCGAAGCTGCGCACCAGCGGCACCCACAGGTTGGGCACCACCACGGTCCAGAAGTTGAGGATGATGTAGTAGCCGGCCGAGACCCCGACGAACAGATGCTCGGCGAACTTGTAGAACGGGTTGTCTTTGTAGAGGAAGCTGAAGATGCAGAGCGTCAGCAGCGCCGCCACCCACACGCCCAGGTCATGGCTGAGATGGAGGCTCACGCGCGCTTCTCCTTGCGCTTCAACCACTGGACGGCGTTCCCGGCGAGGATGCACAAGGCAATGAAGACGTGCGCGAACGACTGCGGCACCATGCCGCGCGTCGCGGCGCCGGATTCGCCGCGCAGCTTCTCGTACTCGGCGGCGCCCGCCATGCCGCCCAGCAGACCCTGCAATTGGCCCGACTGGAGATAGGCGTAGAACTCGGGAGCGCTCACCGCGGTGACACCGGCGATGATCTTGATGTGGAAGCGCCCTTCCACCTGCTGAACGTATTCCTTGGTGCCGGGATAGCCGGCCGAGATGCTGATCAGGATCGGGAAGCTCGAATAGTTGCGAATCCCCCGCATGATGGGATAGCTGGTGGTGATACCGCCCGACTGATCGGTCGGGAAGGTGTTGGGAATGCTCTGCCCCATCAACACCATGACCGCTTCATAGCCGGCCTTGTAGCCGAGATCCACGTAATCGACGCCGTAGGCCTTGCCCTGCTCGCGACCCACTTCGCGCACGGTCTGATCGACCAGGCCGGGGCCGCCGTTCCACAGGCAGGTGATGATGGCCTTGCAGTGACGCGCGAACAGGTGACGGAGCACGCTGCGCGTCATCGGCACCAGCTCGGGCTTGGCGCCCGGGTCGTAATCGCACGCCAGCAGCACCGTCGAACCCTCGGGGAGGGCTTCGATGGCGTCGTAGAACTTCTGCACGCGGGGCGAGACTGTGATCGGCAGCGGCACCGGCCAGATCAGCGGCAGCAGCACCAGCAGGCCGACGACGAGAAAGATCCAGCGGCGGTCGAAGGTTTCGAGGCGCTGCACCAGGGACATCGCCTAATCCTCGCCGCTCAGGTAGGAGCGCTCGAGCCCGAGGATCACGCGCAGGCCGGTGGCCATCACGCCGAGCGCCGCGCCGATCAGGATCGCCCGCTTCGCCGAGTTCTGCGGATTGTCCATGATCCATTCCTGGATCGAGCTCAGCCGGTAGGAGTAGGGCAGCGCGTGGGTCAGCCAGTCGCCGATCGGCACGCGCCCGATCATGACGATCAGCGCCGCCACCGCCAGCAGCCCGGCCTCGAGGGTCCGGATGCGGAACGCTCGAAACGCCGCCGAGGCGATGTAGAAAGCCAGCAGAGCGAACATCGTGGACTGCATCGGCGAGTAGACGCTGTTGTAGATCCAGGTGAAGCGCGTGTGCTCGCCCTGGAAGCCGCGGCCCTCGATCGCCCCGACCGTGACCATGGTGAGCAATCCCGCCACCAGCACGATCTTGTAGGGCCAGCCCTCGCGGCGCTTGTAGATCGCGTCGAAGTTGATGCGGAGCGCGTTGGCGCCGCCCAGCACATAGCCGAACGCCACCACGATCACGGCGCTGGTCTGCAGGAAGTCGGCGGGCACGCTGACCACCTGGTGCGGCACGAAGAACGACAGGATCATGAAGATCCCGATCACCGCGGTGGCCAGCAGCGGAATCTCGCGCTTCATCTCGCTCCTACTGGGTGGCCATCCACTGCGTGAAGCCATGGATGTTGAGGGTCTCGAGCAGGCTTCCGATCAGCACCATCAGAATGATCAGCACCTTCATCAAGTCAGCGCCCTTGAGGCCACCGACCAGCCGCGGCTCGCCGGACAGATAGGCGCTGGCGGCGTAGAGTTCCTCGCCGATCAGGGTGTAATCGCAGGCCACCACGAAGAACGGCAGTTGATGGACGTTGGCAGTGCCCGCGACCTGGATCGCGCCGGTCGAAAAGCCGGTTTCGGCGAGCAGCAGGGACTCCGCGTAGAAGGAGCCCATGAAGATGTGGGCAGCCGGCTTGTCGCGAAGCATGATGCCGGTGAGCGCCGCGACATAGGCGAACTGCTCGGGCGAGACGAAGCGCACGCTGTTCGGGTCGTACTGCTCGGGACGGCCGGCGTGGAGATAGCCGCTGCGCACCATCTCTTCGGCGATGGTGAAGGGAATCGGGTAGGCGACGGGCACCGTGATCGGCGTCTGGTAGCGCGCCGTCATCTTGGCGACGCTCTCCAGGATGATGAGTCCCTGAACGGTCTGGATCTCGTCGATGTCCTGGATGCCGGGGACGTACAGCACCGGCCGGCCCATCTCGGTGGCGCGGCCGATCGCCTCCTCGATCGCGTCGATGCCGGGAATCCGGCGCACGAACGGCTTCTTGCCCGACTGCGCGCTCCAGATGTACCAGAGCACGAACGCGAAGAAGAGGAACATCAGCACCAGCACGCTCCAGCGCGTCGTGTTGAACCATTGCGAGGTGGCGACCACCGGTCCGGTGACGCTGAGCGCGGGGGTACGGCCGCCGGGTCCAACCGTGATCACGCGGTAGAAGTAGCTGACGCCGCGGTCGAGCGTTGGATCGACCTTGGTGGTGGATCCCTCGGTCGTGGAGTCCACCACCGACCACGGCCCTCCCGGAGCGGGGCCTCGCTCGAGGACGTAGGTCGCCACCACTCCCGGGTGCGCCTCGTCCGGCGAAGGCTTCCAGTCGAGTTCCACCGCGTGCCCGGCGTCGTTCGGCACGTCCTTCCACTCGAGCCCGCTGGCCGGGGCGGGAGCTGGAGTGGAATTCGCGGCGGCGGGAGCCTCGGCGCGGGCCTTCAGGGCCAGCAGCATCAGGACCACGCCGGCGGCCGAGCTCCAGCGCCAGCCCCGCGCTCCAGCCGTCACTTCAAGCGACACGCGAGGTCCTGCTCCGCTGGCTCATCCATGAACCTCCACTGGCCGGATTCGAGATGCGCATGCGGCGGAGGCAATCGCTGCGGACGCTAGCACACCATCGCGACCTGTCAACGGTTTCGCGAGCTCATCGCGAGATCAGCTCGACGTTGGCGCGCGGAATCGTGGCCCGAGCGCCGTCGTCGGCGAACTCCACCACCAGCACTCTCACCCGCGCTTCGCTGTCGAGTGCCATCAGCTCGGCCGGCAGCTCGACCACGCGCCCGATCCGGCCGAAGTGCGGCTCGCGGATGACGCGCAGCATGGAGCCGAGATCGAGCGCCGTGCCATATCCCGCTTCATCGCCGCCGCCGGCGTCGCTGCGCGGGATCAGGACCTCGGGGCGCAGCACCCCGGCGCGGATCTGGGTGGCGCCGCTGACCGAGGCGATCCGCCCGCTCCCCTCCCGCAGCAGTTTCCAGGCGCGATCGGCCATTGGGATCCGCCCGAAGCCCTCGGTCAGGACCAGGGTCAGCCCGAGATCCTCGGAGCCGGTGATGGCGACGCCCAGGTCGCGGCCCAGCAGCCGCCGCAGATCGCCGTCGTCGAAGCCCGCGACCACGATCGCGGCGACCCCCAGCTCGCGGGCGTGAGTCAACGTCTCGTAGGAAACGCTCGCGCCCCCGACCACCACCGCGCCGCGATGCTCGGGGCTCAGGCATTCACGCGTGAGCTCGCGATCGGGCGCGTCCACGGCGATCGCCACCGGACCGCTGGTCTCGCCGCCGACGCCGAAGATGCCCTGCAGGAACGAACCGCGCGCCTCGACCACCACGCCCTCTTCGGGGATCACCTCCGCCACGACTCCTTCCACGTAGGCGGTGACCTCGACCGGCAGCGGGGGCTCGCGCAGGATGAGCTGCCCGGTGACGTGCGAAACGCTCTCGATCGTGCCGGACACCGGCGCCTCGGCACTCTGCGTCACCAGACCGAACAGGCTCCTGGCTCGCGCCACCGGCGCCCCTTTCTCGACCGGGCTCCCGACTCGAAGCAGGAGCGACTCGGGAACGCGCGCCGGATCGATGCCGAGCCGCGCGGCCAGGTTGACGGTCTGGACATTGCCCGGCAGATCGGTTCGCGCCACCACCGTGCCCGGGGTGACTCGATCGCCACGCGACACCAGCACCTCGCCCTTGAGGGGCAGCCGCCGCTCCCGCCTCACCACGGCGAACGACGTGACGCGCAGGCCGGGAGTGTAGGCGTGGGCCATGCGTCAGACCTCGCGGGGATAGAGCTTCAGCGCCGCGTTCCATTCGCGGAGCTTCGCGATTCGCGCCGCGGTCTCGCCAGGCAGCTGGAACGGCCGCCGCCCGCGCGCGTCGACGATCAGGCCGACCACCCCGCCGAGCACCTCCGCGGACAGCGCGCGCCCTTTGCCGAGCCCCAGATCGAAGCCCCGTTCCGGCGCCGCGTCGAGCCTCCCGCGCGCGCCTTCCGGCAACTGGAGCACCCTCAGCTCGCCACAGGCGACGCGCACGCTCTGCGCGGTTCGTCCGGGGCTCGACAGTTCCACGGTCACGCACGGCTGCCCGGGCTTGCCGGCGCCGATCGGGGCGAGCACCGCGCCCAGCCGCACCAGACAGTCGCGCTCGAACACCTGCGTCGCCGCCTGCTCGTGGACGCTGGAGAGCACGCCGAGTTGCGGCGCCATGAAGATGCTGTCGACCGCGAGGTGCGTGAGCCCCTCGGGCAGGAAGGCGTCGATCATCATCAGCGCGCCTTGTACGCGACGCGGGGCGTGCGAGAGGACTCCACCCGAACCCACCAGCAGGCCGAGGTCGACAAGGTTGACAAGCGACGAGCCGGTCTCGGTCTGCGACATCACGTCCGAGATCGTGCGTGCCGTCTGAACGCCCTTGAGCCCGACCGCCAGCGCGCGATGCTGCTCGAAGGCGAGGCGCAGCGCCTCGCGCGCGATCGCCTGCTCGATCACCAGGTCTTCGAGGCTCTGCGGAATGGTGGTCGGGCGGATCATCTTGTTCTTGATGCGGTTGCGCAGGTCGCGCTCGTCCACCTCGAACGGCACCCAGCGCAGAATGTTCTCGATGCCGGCCTCGGCCATGACGTTCGACACCGAATAGCTCATCCCGAGGTTGGCCGAGACCGTGCGATTGAACACCCCTTCGAACACCGAGAACACGTCGGTGGTGGCACCGCCAATGTCCACGCCCACCACCGCCTGGGCGTCGCGCTTCGCCACCTTCTCGATGATGATCCCGACCGCGCCGGGCGTCGGCATGATCGGCACCGGCGACCAGCTCATCAGCTTCTTGTAGCCGGGCGCGTGCGCCATCACGTGTTCCATGAACAGCTCGTGAATCGCGTCGCGCGCGGGCTTGAGATTCTCCTGCTCCAGCGCGGGACGCAGATTGGGAACCACGCTCAGCGCCACCTTCTGCTCGAGCAGCTCGCGCACGATCGGGGCCGCGTCCCGGTTGCCGGCATAGATCACCGGCAGAGCGTAGCCGGCGCCCAGGCGGGCCTTGGGATCGGCCGCCACCAGGATCTCGGCCATCTCGGCCACGCGCTTGACGTCGCCCGAGTCGGTCCCGCCCGACAGCAGGATCATGTCGGGACGCAGCTGGCGCAGCCGGCGGATCTTTTCGTGCGGCCGCCGGCCGTCGTTCAGGGCGATCACGTCCATCACGATCGCGCCCGCGCCGAGCGCGGCGCGCTGAGCGCTCTCGCCGGTCATCTGCAGCACCAGTCCCGAAACCATCATCTGGAGCCCGCCGCCGGCGCTCGAGGTCGAGAGGTAGAGATCCACGCCCTCGTCGCCCTGCTGGGGCGTCAGAATCCGTTCGCCGTCGAGGAGTCTGCGCCCGGCCAGCTCCTCGACCTCGCGCACCGCGTTCAGCACGCCGCGCGTCACGTCCTCGAATGGCGCCTCGACGGTGGTCGGCGCTTCGCCGCGCACCACCAGCCGGTAGCCGTCGTCGCGCTTCTCGATCAGGATCGCCTTGGTGGTGGTGGAGCCGCAGTCGGTGGCAAGAATCGAGCGGATGTTCTCGGGGCGGATCTCCATGCGCTGCGCGTCAGGCCCGCGAACCCGGCGAGACCGGCGGCTTGCCCGCGCGCCCGGCGGCGCGGCGGCGCTCGCGCGCTTCGTCGGCGCGCTGCTCGATCAGGCGCGAGAGCTGGTCCAGCGCCTCGCGCCGCTCGATCAGGGCCGCGAACAGCCGGTAGTCGCGGATCCGGAACAGCGCCTGTACCATCGGCTCGAAGAAGACCATGGCCTGCCCGGCGATCAGCGACAGCGGCCGCGCCGATTCGAGCGTCACCACCGCCGGCACCTCGAGGCGCAACTCGACCACGCGATCGGCGACGCGCTCCAGTACCCGGAGCTCGTCCTCGGTGAAGCGGGGGGCGTCAGTGGCCATGCGAGTGGAGGCCTGCGCGCACCGCGGCGAGCAGTTCGGGGTCCGGGCGGCGCGGGAGCGGCAGCATCAACCCCCGGAACGGCTCGAGCGGCCCGCCGGCTCGAAGCGGCGTGACGTAGACGCCCTGCTCGTCGAGTCGCGCGCGGCGCACCGCCTCCCAGCCACGGCGCTCCCAGCCCCAGCCGATCCGCCGCGCCACGCCCTGATCGTCGAGCCGGCACGCGATCGGAAGGTAGGCCGGCGCGAGCAGCGCCAGCACGCCCACGAACAGCGCCCAGCCGGCGAGCGGATACGGAACGGTCCGGAGCGCCAGCAGCCCCAGGGCGATGGCAGCGATCAGCGCGGCGGCGGCCCGCAGCGGGCGTTCGCGCCATGGCTCGAAGCGCCACTCGACGCCGGCGGCGCCCTCGGCGGAGCGGACCGTCGGCGACATGCTCACGAGCGCGCCGGCGCCTCGGACGGCGTGGAGCCCGGCACCTGCCAGCGCAGCTTGAGCTCGCGGGCGGCGCGGCCCTCGTCGAGCCGCCGGGACGGCGTGGTGTGAGGCGCGTCCTTGAGAAGTTGTGGATCCTCCGCGGCCTCGCGCGCGATCCGCTCCATGACCTCGGCGAAGTGCTCGAGACGGTCGAGCGTCTCGGTCTCGGTGGGTTCGATCATCAACGCTTCCTCGACGATCAGCGGGAAGTAGACGGTCGGCGCGTGCACGCCGAAATCGAGCAACCGCTTGGCGACATCGAGGGTCTTGACGCCGTAGCGCCGGAGATTGCGTCCCGAGAGCACGCACTCGTGCATGCAGTGCTCGTCGTGCGGGAGCTCGTAGGTGCCGGCCAGCCGGCGCAGCAGGTAATTGGCGTTGAGGATCGCGGTGCGCGAGACGCGTGCCAGTCCAGGCGGACCATTCTCCAGAATATAGGCGAGCGCCCGCACCAGGATGCCGAAGTTGCCGTGATGCGAGTGGACGCGGCCGATCGACTGCGGCCGGTTCCACGATCGGCAGAGGCCGCCCTCGCCTTCTTCGACCACTGGCACCGGCAGGAACGGCTCGAGGTGCCTGGCCACCGCCACCGGGCCGGCGCCGGGGCCCCCGCCGCCGTGCGGCGTGGAAAAGGTCTTGTGCACGTTGATGTGCATGACGTCGAAGCCGAGGTCGCCCGGCCGCACCAGTCCCACCAGCGCGTTGAGATTGGCGCCGTCCATGTAGCACTGGGCGCCGGCGGCGTGGGCGAGGCGCGTGACGTCGAGGATCTCCTTCTCGAAAACGCCGAGCGTGTTGGGCACCGTGAACATCACCGCCGCGGCGTCGGGCCCGAGCGCTTTCTCGAGCGCGGCGAGATCGACGTGGCCGTGATCGTTGGAGGGGATGGTCACCGTCTCCCAGCCGAGCAAGTGGACGCTGGCGGGATTGGTGCCGTGGGCGGAGTCCGGGACGATGACGCGGCGGCGTCTCTCACCCTCGCCCCGCGCGCGATGCCAGGCGCGGATCATCATCAGCCCGGTCATCTCGCCCTGGGCGCCGGCCGATGGCTGACTGGTCACGGTGTGGAAGCCGGTGATGGCCGCCAGCACGTTTTGCAGCTCGAAGATCACCCGCAGCGCGCCCTGCGATTCCGGGTCGCCGGCCAGGGGATGCGCGAGCGCCAGACCCGGCAGGGCCGCCAGCTCGTCGTTGATCTTGGGATTGTGCTTCATCGTGCAGGAGCCGAGTGGATAGAACCCGCGGTCGATGTGGTGATTGAGCGTCGAAAGCTCGATGAAGTGCCGCACCACTTCCGGCTCGCTCACCTGCGGGAACCGGAGCTCGGCGCGCAGTCGCGCTCCCGGCAGCAGCTCGGCGAGCGGTCGTGCCGGAACGTCGCAGGCCGGCAGCTCCGGACCGCGGTGGCCCTCACCGCCCTGCTCGATCAGCAGACGGCGCTCGAGGTTCATTTCGAGCCCGCCGCGGCTGCGAGTGCGTTCGCCCAACGCTGGATCTCTTCGGCGCTCCGCTGCTCGGTGACCGCGACCAGCAGCCAGCGCCTCCATTCCGGGCGCAGCCGCCCCAGGTCCACGCCCGGCAGGATGCCGCTGGCCAGCGCGCGGCGGCAGACGACAGCGGCGTCCACCGGGCACTCGAGCACGAACTCGCGGAAGAATGGCCCGCCGTGAGCGAGCGAATACCCCGGGATCGCCGCGGCGAGACGCGCGGCGTGGTGCGACTTCTGCACGCACAGCTCCGCCACCTCGCGCATGCCCTGCCTTCCCAGCAGCGCCATGTACAGGGTGGCGCGCAATGCCAGAAGGCCCTGGTTCGTGCAGATGTTGGAGGTCGCCTTCTCGCGCCGGATGTGCTGCTCGCGGGTCTGGAGCGTCAGCACGAACCCGCGCCGGCCGTCACGATCCACGGTTTCGGCCGCGATGCGACCCGGCATGCGCCGCACCAGCTCCATGCGGCATGCGAAGAAGCCCAGATATGGCCCGCCAAAGCTGGGCGGTATGCCGAGGCTCTGCCCTTCGCCCACCACCAGATCCGCCGCGGAATCCCCGCGTCCGGGAGGCTCGAGCAAGGCGAGCGCGATCGGGTCGCAGCACGCGACCGCCAGCGCCCCGCGCTCGTGCGCCAGCGCGTGGATCGCGCTCGGACTCTCGAGCAAACCGAAGAAGTTGGGATGCTGGTAGATCACACAGGCGATGTCGGGGGTGAGCGCGGTCTGCAAGTCCTCGGGCGCGCACTGTCCGGCCCGGTCGGAGACCACCGTCACGTGGTCTTCCCCGAGATAGGTGCGCAGCACCGCCAGCCAGTGCGGATGCAGCGCCCCGGCCACCAGCACGCGCTGGCGCCCGGTCTGGCCGCGCGCGAGCAATGCGGCCTCGACCGCGGCGGTGGCCCCGTCGTAGAGCGAGGCGTTGGCGACTTCCATGCCGGTCAGCTCGCAGATCAGGCTCTGGAACTCGAAGATCGAGGTGAGCGTTCCCTGCGCCACCTCGGGCTGATAGGGCGTGTAAGCGGTCGCGAACTCGGAGCGGCTCGCCAGCACCTGGAGCGCCGAGGGGATGTAGTGGTCGTAGACCCCCCCACCCATGAACGACACCGCTCGATCGGCGGCGTTCTCCCGCGCCCAGCCGCCGAACAGGCGGCGCAGCTCGATCTCGGAAAGCGGTCCCGGGATGGCGAGCGGTCCGCGCACCCGGACTTCGGCCGGAATCGCACCGATCAGGTCCTCGAATCGCGAGACGCCGATCTTCTCCAGCATGCGGCGCTCTTCGGCGGCGCCGAGTCCCACGAAGCTCACGCGTGCTGCTCCTCGATCAGCCGCGCATAGTCCTGGGCGCTCAGCAGCTGCTTCACGTCGTCGGCGTGCGCGGCGCGAATTCGGATCATCCAGCCTTCGCCGTAGGGCTCCTGGTTCACCAGGGCGGGATTGTCGCCCAGCGAGGCGTTGACCTCGACCACCTCGCCCGAGATCGGTGCGTAGAGGTCGCTCACGGTCTTCACCGCTTCCACCACGCCGAACGGCTTCGCCGCTTCGAGCTTCTGCCCCACCTTGGGCAGCTCCACGAACACCACGTCGCCGAGTTGATCGGTGGCGTAGCTGGTGATGCCGACCGTCACCACTCCGTTCTCGGCCCGCGCCCACTCGTGCTCGCGGGTATAACGCACGTCCTCGGGGTAACCCACGGTGCTCTCCTTGCGATGGTGCTCAGGTGCGGCGCGAGCCGCGCGTGTAGAACGGGCGGCGCACGACGCGTGCCGGAAGCCTCGATTCGCCGGCGCGAATCTCGAGCGCGGTGTCGAGTCCCGCGGCGGCGGTCTCCACGTAGCCGAGCCCGATTCCGCGCTCGAGACTGGGACCGAAGGTGCCGCTCGTCACCCGGCCGATCGGGCGTCCCTCGCGCTCGATCGGCATGTCGTGGCGAGGCACCCGCCGCCCCTCCACCTCGAAACCCACGAGCTTGCGCGCGGTGCCCTCCGCCTTCTGGCGCGCCAGCAGCTCGCGGCCCTGGAATTCGGGCTTCTTGAACTTCACCGTCCAGCCCAGTCCGGCTTCGATCGGCGTGGTGGTGTCGTCGATGTCGTTCCCGTACAGCATCAGGGCCAGCTCGAGCCGCAGGGTGTCGCGGGCGCCCAGCCCCACCGGCTCGAGGCCGTGAGGCCTGCCGGCCGCCATGAGTCCCTCCCAGACCCGGGCCGCGCCCTCGGGCGCGAAGTACAGCTCGAAGCCGTCCTCTCCGGTATAGCCGGTGCGGGCAATCATGGCCTCGACGCCGAACAGGGTGCCGTGCATGAAGCGGTAGTAGCCGAGCTCGAGCGCCGCGTCCGGCACGTGCCCGGACAGCACCTGCGGCGCGCGCGGCCCCTGCAGGGCCAGCAACGCCGTGGCCTCTGAAACGTCGCTGAGCGACAGGTCCGCCGGACGGTGCGAGTCGAGCCAGGCAAAGTCCTTGGCGATGTTCGCCGCATTGACGACCAGCGTGAAGTGGTCGGCGGAACGGTAGATGAGAAGATCGTCCACGATTCCGCCGTCCGGACGGCACATCGGCGTGTACAGGGCCTGCCCGACCGCGATACCCGACACGTCGTTGGTGACCATCCGGTCGAGCCAGGCGGCGGCGCCGGAGCCGGTGACGCGGAACTCACCCATGTGCGAGACGTCGAACAGGCCGACCGCGTTCCGGACACACAAGTGCTCGCGGACGTCACCGGTGTAGCGCAGCGGCATCTCGTAGCCGGCGAATTCCACCAGTTTCGCGCCAGCCGCCCGGTGAAAATCGAAGAACGGCGTGCGTTTGAGAGTCGTACTGGATGCCACCGAGGCTCCTCGAGAGTAGGAAAAACGCGCCGAAGGTACGGGCGGAACGGGCGGGGGTCAAGCGACCGCGGCGTCACCAAACGAACGGGGCCGGCGCTGACGCGCCGGCCCCGAGCATGAGCCCCTCTGAATCAGCGAACCACGCTCACCTTCGAGGTCAGCACGCGCGTGCCCTGGGCGAGCCGCACCGAGTACACGCCGGCGGGAAGCGAGCCGCTCTCGCTCAGCGCGACGGTGTGGAACCCGGCGCCGAGCGAGCCCACGTCGCGGCTCGCCACGCGGCGGCCGCTCACATCGAGGATCTCGAGCCTGGCGGAACCGCCGCTGGGAAGCGAGAACGACACCTCGAAGCCGTGGCTGGCCGGGTTCGGCGAAGCGCCGCGCAGCGCGAACTCCGCGCCGTTCGGGACCGTGACCCAGGTCTGCCCATCGTGGGTCGTCGACCCGCCGAAGCTGAAGGTCAGCCGATAGGCGTAGCGCGCGCCGGTCTGGACCGAGCGATCCACGAACGTGGCGAGGCGCGTGCCGTCCGGCGTGACCGAGCCGACCACCGTCCACGCCAGACCGTCGCTGCTGCGCTCCACCGACGCCGAGGTTGCAGCGCCCAGCATCCAGGAGAGCCGCACCATGCCGGCTTCCGCCGACGAGCTGACCAGCGAAGCCAGCGTGCCGGTGGCGGCGGCGTTGACGGTGAGATCGAAGCAGCAGACCTGAGCGCATCCGCCCTGAGCGCAATTCGCGGTCAGGCAGCAGTGCACCACCTCGCCATTCGCGGCGGTGTCGGGAACCGGGATCGCGAACGGAATCACGGTGCTGCCGCCCGCGGCGGCGAACGCGCTGCCCGTGATCGGAGTTCCCGGCCAGTTGGCGCTCACCGTGAGCGTCCAGCTGTAGCTGTTCCCGAACATGCCGTTCAGGTTGTTCAGGGTCGAGCTGCCGAGGAACGACGAATTGGCCAGCGCTTCCTGGCTCGGCGGGCAGCTGGTGAGCGTGAAGCCGCTCGGCACGCGCGCCGCGAACACGTCGGCGTCGCCGAGCCGGCCGTCGGCGAACGCCATCGCGATCGCGTCGCCGCCGTACATGCCGTTGTAGTCGCCCTGATTCGGAGCGATGTTGCTCGCCACCTGCGTCCAGTTGGCGGTGACCGCGGTGGTCGCCACCTGATTCGCCGACCAGGTCGCGCCCCCGTCGGTCGAACGCGAAACGTAGATGTTCGAGCCGCCGAAGCACGAGGCCGGCGTGTCGCGCCAGTCGAACCACATCAGGTAGGCCGCGCCGTCACAGGGCACCGCCACCTCGGGCAGCCAGTTGTCGTAGAGCGGCGCGTCGTCGTTGACGCGAACCCGCGGCGTCCAGCCGGTCACGCCGTCCGGCGACGACGCCACCATCACGTCGCGCGTGTCGCGGGCGACGTCCGTGAAGTTGGGAACGTGCACGGCGGTCTGGATGCGATAGGGGTTGGTCCCCGCCCCGGTGGTGACCGGAACCATTCGCAGGTAGTAGGTGTTGGTGGTCGGAGCGGTCCAGACGATCAGCGAATGCGAGTTCAAGGCGCTGTTGGTGGCCTGCGCGCCGCTGAACGCCAGTCGCGACAACAGCGTCGTGTCGTTCGGGCAGTAGAGACGCATGGTGTAGCGAAGCGAGCTGGTTCGCAGCGAATCCACGAAGAAGATGTAGGTCGTGCCCTGGGTCGCCGGGAAGCTGAACCAGTCCTGATCCGAGGTATTGGCAAGCGAGCCGCGCAAGGTCTGCCCGATGGTGAACGGCGTGGCGTTGGCGAAACCGGAATTGGGCTCCACCTCGCTCTGGCTGGTCCCGCCGCCGATGGTGTCGAGATAGAAATTCACGCAATCCTGGACCGTCATGTAGACCCGGCCGCGATTGGGACCGGTGCTGCGATCCACCGCCGCCGAGGGGAACGTGACCGCGCGCGGCCGGTTGAAGCCCGGCGCGCCGTCGAAGTAGTTGTCGTACTCGGTCATCGCGACCACCGAAGGCGCGAAGCTCGCCCCGCCGTTTACCGACTTGGCGATCTTCATCGAGTCCGCGTCGACCGTACCGATGGCGGAGTAGATCACGTAGACCTCGCCGTTGGGTCCGACCTCGGGACGCGAGCCCGAGACCAGGCCATTCTCCCAGGAGCCGCTGATCTGCAGCGGCGCGCTCCAGGTGGCGCCGTTGTCGGTCGAGCGCGAGAACCAGATCGCGTCACCGGTGGTGGTGAAGAGCGTCCAGGTCACGTAGAGGTTGCCGTTGGACGAATCGGCCGCCATCCACTCCTTGTCGAAGCCCTGCGATGAGGCGGGGCCTGAAGCGACCACCGTCGCGGCATCCCAGCCGAACACGCCAGCGGTGAAGTGGCCGCGCGCGACCGCGACGCCGTTGTTGTTGGTTCCGGTGTTGGTGGTGAGACCGGTGTAGTAGAAGTCGCCGGTCTTCTCGTTGGCGGTCACCGAAGGATCGCTCGACCAGGTTGCGATCGTGCCCTGCTTGAGCGGGATGCCGCCATCGGTCCAGGTCGCGCCGCCGTCATTCGACCAGCCGTAGCCCTGCACGTCCTGCGGCGTGAGGTTGAAGCCCTGTCCGTCGTTCCAGGCGATCAGCCCGTTGAGCCCGATGAACACCGGGCTCTGCTCGGCCTGTCCGGCGCCCGCGGCGTCACCGGCCTTATTGTTGACCAGCACGTTGGTCGGAGCCACCAGGGTGTTGAACGGCGACCTCGAGAGGCTCTGATTGAGACCGACGTAGTCGATGTCCTGCGGAACTTCCTCGACCTTCTTGCCCTTGCCACGCTTGGCGTGCTTCGCGCGCTCGAGCTGCTCGCGGATCTCGCGCTGACGCTCCTTGAACTCCTCGCGCAGCATCTGGATCCGCTCCTGCTGCACGATCGGGTTTCCCTTCAGGTACACCGGATCGTTGACGTCCTGAGCCTGCGAGGGACGTGCAGAAGCCAGACTCGAAACACCTAGCACCAGGGCAACCAGCAGCGACGCTCTCCGATGTCTCCTGAGCTGCATCTCCACCTCCATGCGAGAGACGGCCGCGGGGTGTGCGGCCGGCTCTGCGATCGCACCGGAATGAACTCGGGATTCCCTCCCCGCGCTCCCCCCGGATCATTGGTCGGTGCCGCCCGCGACGACGGCATCCGCTTCCTGCTTCAACCGGTCATTCCGTTCCGTGGCCCGTCTGAAGACGTGCGCGCGGGATCGAGGCTCGATCTCCGCGCGCGCATGGGCCGCCCGCCGATCAATTTCCCCGCGACTCGTCGACTGTTTCGGAGTCACGAAGCTCGAACGTCGCCCAAGTCTAGAGTGTCGAACCTGGGCTTGAAAGACATTTGACGAGTGTCCGTCAAGAAAAAGCCGGGGCCCGGACGATTTGCCCCGTGGCCCGGCGATCCAGTCGATCGAAGTTGTTTAGCGGGCCAGAACGAACCTCTGGCTGAGGCGCTTGCCGCCCGCCTTCATCTCCACGAAATGGGTTGTGCAGCGGAGAGTGTTGATGGCCGGGATCGTGCAGAGCGATCCGGGCGATGCCCTCGGACACCGGCCGCGCGGAGAGCAAGGTCATCCGGGTCGGGATCGCGTCGTCGGTGATCGCCCAGAACGGATCGCTCACGTGGGAACGAGGGGGAGTTCGATGCCGTTCAGTGAGATAGAACGGTCTTCGCTCGCGCGAGACGAGCTAGCGGCGCGTAGAGTCGGTAGCCAGTACTCCCAGCTCCCGGCCGACCTCCGCGAATGCACTGACGGCGCGCTCGAGGTGAGCGCGCTCGTGCGCCGCTGAAAGCTGGACCCGGATCCGCGCCTGCCCCTTCGGCACCACCGGGAACGAGAAGCCGATCACGTAGATCCCCCGCTCGAGCAGCCGGCGCGCCATGTCGTGGGCCAGGCGCTCGTCGTAGAGCATGATGGGGACCAGCGGATGGTTCCCGGGCTTGATCTCGAATCCGGCCGCGGTCATCCGCTCGCGGAAGAAGCGCGTGTTGGCCTCGAGCCGGTCGCGCAGCTCGGTGGTCGAGGACAACAGGTCGAAGACCGCGATCGAAGCGCCCACCACCGCCGGCGGCAGACTGTTGGAGAACAGGTAGGGCCGGGAACGCTGCCGAAGGAGATCGATGATCTCCTTCCGCCCGGAGGTGAATCCGCCCAGCGCTCCGCCAAGCGCCTTCCCCAGCGTGCCGGTGATGATATCGATCCGCCCCTGGGTCCCGGTCAGCTCGGGCGTGCCCCGGCCGGTCTTGCCGAGGAAACCCATGGCGTGGCACTCGTCGATCATCACCAGCGCGCGATAGCGGTCGGCGAGGTCGCAGATCGCCCCGAGATTGGCGATGGTCCCGTCCATCGAGAACACCCCGTCGGTGACGATCAGCCGCCGGCGCGTGTCCCGGGCGGCCGCCTCCTTGAGACAGCGCTCGAGATCCGCCATGTCATTGGTGTCGAAGCGCCAGCGCTGCGCCTTGCAGAGCCGGATGCCGTCGATGATCGAAGCGTGGTTGAGCGCGTCGGAGATCACTGCGTCCTGCTCGCCGAGCAGCGGCTCGAACACGCCGCCATTGGCGTCGAAGCAGGCGGCATAGAGGAGGGTGTCCTCGGTGCCGAGGAAATCCGAGATCTTCCGCTCCAGCGTCTTGTGGATGTCCTGGGTGCCGCAGATGAAGCGAACCGACGAGAGCCCGAAACCATGGGTGTCGAGCGCGCGGTGCGCGGCTTCGATGACCTTCGGGTGGCTCGAGAGGCCGAGATAGTTGTTGGCGCAGAACACCAGCACCCGGCGGCCGTCGGCCAGCGTCACCTCGGGACCCTGCGCCGAGGCCAGAACGCGCTCCTCCTTCCACAGTCCGGCGTCGCGGATCGCCTGGAGTTCGGCGGCGAGCTGTGATCTGACCTTCGGGTCCATCGCGGTCACGCCTCCTCGCCCCACGGCACCAGCACCACCTTGCCGGCCTGCCCGGAGCGCAGCAGGCGGATCGCGTCCTCCACCTGATCCATCGGCATCACGTGCGTGATCGCGGGTCGCACGTCGAGCCGGCCCGAGCGCAGGAGCCCATCCATCTGATACCAGGTCTGGTACATGCGACGGCCGATGATGCCGTGCACGGTGATGCCCTTGAAGATCAGAAGCTGCGTCCAGTCGAGCGCCAGCGGCGCACCGATGAGGCCGAGCTGCGAGAGCCGGCCGCCGCTCCGGAGCGCGCGCAGCGCGTCGCGGATCGCGCCGGCATTGCCCGACATCTCGAGCACGCCGTCGAGCATCCGCCCGCCGGTCAGCTCGCGCACCCGTTCGACGAAATCCTGCTTCGAGGGATCGATCACCGCGTCGGCGTTCATCTTCCTCGCCAGCTCCAGGCGGTAGGGCGAAACATCGCTGGCGATCACCTGCGCGGCGCCCGCGGCCTTCGCCACGCCCACCGCGAACAGGCCGATCGGGCCGCAGCCGGTCACCGCGATCCGGCAGGCCGAGAGCTCTCCGGCGAACGCGGTGTGCACGGCATTGCCGAGCGGCTCCATGATGCCCTGCACCTCGATCGGAACGTTGGTGGGCGCCTGCCAGGCGTTCGAGGCCGGCACCGCGACGAATTCGGCCCAGCCGCCATTGACGTCCACACCCAGGATCCTCGTGTTTTCGCAGACGTGGGCGTGGCCGGTGCGGCAGGCGATGCAGTGCCCGCAGACGATGTGGCTCTCGCACGAGACGCGATCGCCCACCTTGAGCTCGGTCACGCCCTCGCCGAGCTCGACGACCTCGCCGACGAACTCGTGGCCGACCGTGACCGGCGGGCGCATGCGCCCCTGTGACCACGCATCCCACTCCCAGATGTGCAGGTCGGTACCGCACACCCCGGCACGCAGCACCCGCAGCAGAATCTGGCCCGGGCCCACGGTGGGCACCGGCACGTCGCGGATCTCGAGCCCGGGGCCGGCGCGCGCCTTGACCACCGCCTTCATGGTGGTCGAGCGCACCGTGCTCGGCGTTCGAGGCTCGTCGCGGGTGGTGGGAATCGACGTCATACCGGCGGAAGCATGCGACATCCGCTCGCGGATGTCACGGTCTCAGGCGCCCAGAGCTCGAACTTCACCTGGCGAAGCTCTCCCGCAGCGCGGCGCCGGTGTGCGAACCGGCGCGCCGGGCCAGCTCTTCGGGCGTGCCGGTGGCGACAATGGTGCCACCGCGATCGCCGCCTTCGGGGCCGAGGTCGATGATCCAGTCGGCGCTGCGCATCACGTCGAGCTGGTGCTCGATCACCACCACGGTGTTGCCGCGCTCGACCAGGGCGTGCAGCACTTCGAGCAGCACGCGCACGTCTTCGAAGTGGAGTCCGGTGGTCGGCTCGTCGAGGAGATAGAGGGTGCGGCCGGTCGCGACCCGCGACAGCTCGGTCGCCAGCTTGACGCGCTGCGCCTCACCGCCCGAGAGCGTGGTCGCCGCCTGACCGAGGTGGATGTACCCAAGCCCGACACCCCGGAGCGTTTCGAGCTTTCTGCGAAGCGGCGGGATCGCGCCGAGCGCATCCACGGCTTCCTCGACCGTCAGATCGAGCACGTCGGCGATCGAACGACCGTGCCACAAGACCTCGAGGGTTTCGCGGTTGTAACGCCGGCCATGGCACACGTCGCAACGCACATAGACGTCCGGGAGGAAATGCATCTCGATGCGCTTGAGGCCGTCGCCCTCACAGGCTTCGCAACGCCCGCCCTTGACGTTGAAGGAGAAGCGCCCGGGCCGGTAGCCGCGCACGCGTGCTTCGGGCAACTGCGCGAACAGATCCCGAATCAGGCTGAACGCGCCGGTGTAGGTGGCGGGGTTCGAGCGCGGCGTTCGGCCGATCGGGCTCTGATCGATCGCCACCACCTTGTCGAGGGCGTCGAGCCCGCGGATCGCTCGATGTTCGCCCGGCGTCGGCCCCTTGATCCCGAAGTGGCGCTCCAGCGCGGCCCGCAGCACGTCGTTGACCAGCGTGCTCTTCCCCGAGCCCGACACGCCGGTGACACAGGTGAAGGTGCCGAGCGGAATCGCCGCGTCGACGTTCTTGAGATTGTGGGCGCGCGCGCCGAGGATCTCGAGGAACGGCCCCTTCGCCGGCCGCCGGCGGGCGGGAACCTCCACCCGGCGGCGGCCCGAGAGGTAGGCGCCGGTCAGCGAGTCGCTCGACTCGCGAATCTGATCGGGCGTTCCCTCGGCAACCAGCCGGCCACCGTGGCGCCCGGCGCCGGGGCCGAGGTCGACGATCCAGTCGGCGGCCTCCATGGTCTCGCGGTCGTGTTCCACGACCACTACGGTATTGCCGAGATCGCGCAGCTTGAGCAGCGTGTCGAGCAGCCTTCGCGTGTCGCGCGGATGGAGGCCGATCGAGGGCTCATCGAGGATGTAGAGCACGCCGGTCAGCTGCGAGCCGATTTGGGTCGCGAGCCGGATGCGCTGCGCCTCGCCGCCGGCCAGGGAGCCCGCCGAACGATCGAGCGTGAGATAGCCGAGCCCCACGTCCTCGAGGAATCCCAGCCGACTCGAGATCTCGCGCAGGATCGGCTGCGCGATCGTGACCCTTCCGCTCTCGAAGCGCAGGCCGGCTGCGCGAACGCGGGCCTCGCTCACCGACAGCGCGGCCCATTCGGCGATGTGGGCGCCGTCGATCCGGACCGCGAGCGCCTCGCGCCGCAGCCGCCGCCCGCCGCAGGTTTCGCAGGGCCGCGGCTCGAGCAGCTCGGCGATGCTGGCGCGCATGCTCTCGCTCTTCGTTTCCCGGAAACGGCGCTCGAGATTCGGGATCACGCCCTCGAACGTGCTCTTCTGAATGAACGCCGAGCCCTTGCGCGTGCGGTACTCGAACCGCACCTCTTCTCCTCCGCTGCCGTAGAGGATCAGCTTCCGCGCCCTGGCGGGCAGCTTGTTCCAGGGGGTGTCGAGCGAGAAATCGAACCGCCTGGCAAGCGCGCGGAACGTCCCGCCCACCCAGGTGCCGGTGGCATCGCCCCAGGCCGGGATCGCGCCGCCGGCGATGCTTTTCGACGGATCGGGGACGACGAGTTCGGGATCGACGCGATTCTGGGTGCCCAGTCCACCGCAATCCGGACACGCGCCATAGGGTGAGTTGAACGAGAAACTCTTGGGTTCGAGCACCGGCACGCTCGCGCCGCACTTCGGGCAGGCGGCGCCGGCGCTGAACACCAGGTCCTCGCTTCCCTCCCGCGCGCCCATCACCATGCCGTTGCCGAGCCGGAGGGCGGCTTCGACCGCCTCGCCGATCCGGCCGCGCTGCTCGGCGCTCACCGTCACGCGGTCCACCACGATCTCGATGTCGTGACGGCGGTGCCGCGCGAGCGTCGGCGGCTCCTCCAGCTCCACCCAGGCGCCGTCCACCCGCGCGCGCACGAATCCCTGGCGCCGGGCCGCCTCCAGCTCCTTCTTGTACTCGCCCTTCCGGCCGCGAACGATCGGTGCCAGCAGGGCGACGCGCTGGCCGGAGCATTGCTGGATCAGCGCGTCCACGATCTCGCTCGAGCTGCGGCGCTCCATGCGGGTCCCGCAGTTCGGGCAGTACTGCGTTCCGAGTCGCGTGAACAGCAAGCGGAAGTAATCGTAGATCTCGGTGACCGTGGCGACCGTAGAGCGCGGGTTGGCGCCCACGCCGCGCTGCTCGATGGCGATCGCCGGCGACAGGCCGTCGATCGCATCCACCTCGGGCTTCTCCATCTGCCCGAGGAACTGCCGCGCGTAGGCCGAGAGTGACTCGACGTAGCGCCGCTGACCCTCGGCGTAAAGCGTGTCGAAGGCCAGCGACGACTTGCCGGAGCCCGACACGCCGGTGAGGACGATCAGGCTCTGGCGCGGCAGCTTGAGGCTGAGGTTCTGGAGATTGTGCTCGCGGGCCCCGCGAATCGTGATGTCGGTGAGTCCGCGCTCGGCGGACGCGTCGGATGCGCCGGGGCCCGCGCTCGGGGCGTCGAGCGAGGTCATGCCGGCACTCTAGCAGACTCGTCGAGCCGGCCCGGCGGCGCTACTCGTAGCGCAGCGAGTCCACCGGGTCGAGCCGTGAGGCGCGCATCGCCGGGTAGAGTCCGAAGAACACCCCGACGATCGCCGAGAAGCCGATGCCCACCACCACCGACCAGAGCGAGACGTAGGTCGGAAGCGGACTCGCGGCGTGCACCAGCCACGAGATCCCGCCACCGAGCAGCACGCCCAGCACGCCGCCCAGCGCCGTCAGCAGCACCGCCTCGATCAGGAACTGGGTGAGGATCGCCTTGCGCGGCGCGCCCAGCGCCTTGCGGACGCCGATCTCACGCGTGCGTTCGGTCACCGCGACCAGCATGATGTTCATGACGCCGATGCCGCCCACCAGCAGCGAGATCGAGGAAATCAGGGTCATCAGCGCGACGATGCCGCCGGTGACGGTCTGATAGAGCTGAAGGAACGCGTCGTCGGTGAACACCACGAAGTTGTTCAGCTTGTTGCTGGGCAGATGCCGTCGAACGCGAAGTACTTCGCTGATCTGGCGCTGCGCTTCCTCGTTGAGCTCGGGCGCCACCGCCGTCGCGTCGAGGAACAGCTCCCCGCGCTTCGGGAACCAGGGCGGCGCGTCCGAGGGCGCGGCGAAGTACTTGTCCACGATGGTATAGGGAACGACCGCGACCTCGTCGAAATTGTTGCCGAGGAACTTGCCCTTGCGCTCGAACTCTCCCACCACCGTGAACGGGATGTCGCGGATGTGAATGGTACTGCCCAGCCCGCTGGCATCGCCGAACAGCGCTTCTCGGGTATCGCGGCCCAGCACCACCACGTTGGCGCGGCGCTGCACCTCTTCCTCGGTGAAGAAGCGCCCGCGTTCGAGGTTCTGGCCGTGCACCATCAGGTAGTCCTCGTTGGTGCCGAACACGAAGGTGATCTTGGTCTTCTTGCCGCGGTATTCGAGGCGCAGGTCGTCGAACGGGAACTTGAACGGCGCGATCGCCCGCACCGCCGGGCAGCGATCGAGGATCGCTTCCGCATCGTCCATGGTGAAGGCGCGGCGCTGCTTGAGGCTGTCGGGAATGCCGCCCGAGAACTGGATCCCGGGCCGGATGCGGCGGATATAGATGGTGTTGGTGCCGAACGACTGGATGCTCTTCTGGAACGAGCGCTGGAAGCCGTTGATCAGCGCCACCATCCCGATCACGGTGCCGACGCCGATGACGATGCCGAGGAGCGCGAGGAAGCTGCGCAGTCGATTCGCGACCAGCGCCAGCTGCGCCATCTGGAGGGTCTCGCGGATCAGGAACCAGCTCATGGCTATTCGTACCGCAGGGATTCGATGGGATCCAATTTCGCGGCGCGCACCGCTGGATAGGAACCGAAGAACACGCCCACCAGGCTCGACATCAGCAGCCCGGCCGCGATCGAAGGCAGATTGACGGCCGCCGGCAGCGGCGAGATCGCCCCGACCAGCAACGCCAGACCGATGCCTCCCAGGATGCCGATCACGCCGCCAGCGAGCGAAAGCGTGGTGGACTCGACCAGGAACTGCGTCAGGATATCGCGGCGGCGCGCCCCAAGTGCCTTGCGGATGCCGATCTCGCGAGTCCGCTCCGTCACCGACACCAGCATGATGTTCATGATCACGATACCGCCCACCAGCAACGAGATCGCCGCCACGCCGATGGTCACCACGAAGATGCCGCCGGTGAGGTTCCGGTACAGCTCGAGGTAGTTGTCGGAGGTGGTGATCCCGAAGTTGTCGGGCCGGCCGGGGCCGAGATGGCGGCGCCCGCGCATGATGTTGCGCGCCTCCTGCTCGGCGAGCGGCAGTGACGATTGATCCACGCTCTTGACCGCGATCGAGATCGAGCCGCGCTCCTCGAACAGCTTCTGGAAGGTGTGGATCGGGATCACCACGAACCGATCCTGGCTGGCGCCGAAGATCTTGCCCTTGGCCTTGGTCACGCCCACCACCTCGAAGGTGAAATCGTTGATCCGCATGTTCCGGCCCAGCGGATCGAGTCCGGCGAACAGGTCGTCCACCACTTCGGGGCCGATCACGCACACCATTTCGCGATGCTGGTCGTCGGCATCGGCGAGGTGGCGCCCCTCCTCGATGGACAGGTCGTCGACCACGTCATAGCCGATGCCGCGGCCATGAATGGCCACGGCCTTCATGGCCTTGCCCTTCCAGTGGAGCGACTCGATGGTCTCCATTTGCGGCACCACCAGGCTCGCGTGCTGGACACCGAGCCTCAGCGCGTCCGAGTCATCGAGCGTCACGAACGGCCGGCGCTGCGCCTCTTCGTAGGCCTCCTGGCTGGTGATGAAACCCTCGCGATCCACCACGAACACGTTGGCCCCGGCGTTCAGCAGCTTGTCGGACACGAAGCGATTGAGCCCCTCGACGAACGAGATCACCGCGATCACCGAGGTGACGCCGATGATGGTGCCGAGCAGGGTGAGGAACGAACGGAGTTTGTTGGCGCGGAGCGCCCCGAGGGCGATCCCCACGCTCTCGCGGAGATTCATGCGCCCACTCGCTGGCTCACCGAGCGCTGGTCGCTTTCGACCTTGCCGTCTCGCATGCGCACCACGCGGTTCGCGTGAGCGGCGATGTCGGGCTCGTGCGTGACCAGGATCACCGTGTTTCCTTCCTTCCAGATCCGCTGGAACGCCGCCATGATCTCCTCACCGGTGACGGTGTCGAGGTTGCCGGTCGGCTCATCGGCCAGGACGATGCTGGGCTTGTTGACCAGCGCACGCGCGATGGCGACACGCTGGCGCTGTCCGCCCGAGAGCTCGTTGGGCCGGTGCGACATGCGATCGCCGAGGCCCACCAGCTGGAGCGCTTCGCGGGCGCGCTTCCGCCGCTCTTCGTGCCGAATGCCTGCGTAGACCAGCGGCAGCTCGACGTTGTGCAGCGCGTCGGCGCGGGGAAGCAGATTGAAGGTCTGGAAGACGAAGCCGATTTCCTGGTTTCGAATCCGCGCGAGCTCGTCGTCGGAAACTCGGGAGATCTCCGCGCCCTTGAGCTGATAGGAGCCCTGGGTCGGGCTGTCGAGACAGCCGAGGATGTTCATGAGCGTCGACTTGCCCGAGCCCGACGGTCCCATGATGGCGACGTATTCATTGCTTTCGATATCGAGATCCACGCCGTTCAAGGCGTGGACTTTCTCGTCGCCGACCTGATAGACGCGGTGCAGTCCGCGGATCTGGATCAACATGCCTGCCTACTTCCGTACGCCATGCGCGCCCGCGGCCTCGGCCTTGATCTTGGCCTGAGGCTTGAGCTCGCGCAAGGCCTTGTAGGGCCCGGTCACCACCTGCTCCCCTTCCTTCACGTCCCCGTACACCTCGATCATGGTTTCGCTCGCGATGCCGGTGCGCACCGGAACGAAGGTCGCGATCCCGCCGCGATTCACGAAGATTCCGGTGATCTCCTTGTCCTTGCGCCCGACGGTGTCCTCTTCCGCCGCGGAAGCGTCGCCGACCCGCGGGTTGCGGCCGGCCTTGCGCTTGTTCAGGGCCCGGTCCAGCTCGCGCTGGGTGCGCACCACCACGGCCTGAATGGGCACGGCGCGGGTCTTCGAATGGGTGGCGGTCTCGATGTCCACGTCGGCGGTCATGCCCGGCCGCACCTGGGGCACGTTGGAGTCGAACACCACCTTGACCTCGAAGTTGGTCTGGCCCTGAACCGTCGAGGTGATCGAAGCCTTGGCGGTGTTACCGATCTCGGTGACGGTTCCCTCGAAGGTGGTGTCGGGCATGGCGTCCACCGAGATCTTCGCCTTCTGCCCGAGCTTCATGTCGACGACGTCGGTCTCGTCCACGTCGGCTCGCACCAGCATTCTCGACAGGTCGGACACCACCATGATCTGGGTGCCGGCGTTGTTCATGGTGCCGGTGATGACGATCTCGCCCTGCTCGACGTCCAGCGAGCTGACGATGCCGTCGAACGGCGCCCTGAACGCGCACTTGTCCACGTTGTCGCGGGCGCCGTCGAGCGCGGCCTGACACCGCGTGATCTCCTCGTGGCCGGTGGCGTCCGCGGCGCGCGCCGACTCGTACGCGCTGGTCGCCTGATCCCACTCGGCCTGCGACAGGAGTTTCTGATCGAACAGAGCCTTCTGCCGGGTGTAGTTCGCCTCGGCCACCTTGAGCGCCGCGTCCGCGTCCTTCTGATGGGCTTCGGCCGAAGCCAGCGCCGCGCGGGCCTGATTGAAATTGGCACGGTACTGAGTGTCGTCGAGCTGCAGCATCAGCTGGCCCTGCTTGACGCGGTCGCCCTCCTTGACGAGCAGGTGCGTGATCTTGCCCGGGATGTCGGCGCTGATCTTGACCTGGGTCTTCGGCTCGATCTTGCCGGGCGCCCGGACACGCGAAGTGACGTCTTCCACCCGCACTCGCGCCAGTTGCACCGCCTCGACCTTGCCCTTCGCGCTGTTCGCCACCTGAGCGACGATCAACACCACCAGCAACAGCGCGCCGAGCCCGATCCACAGGAGCTTCTTGTTCTTCAGCATCGCCAGTCCATCCCCTCTCGCGGCAGGATCACTCGCCGCGGCCTGCCAGACGGTTCAACTGTGCTTCGGCCACGCGAATGACCGCGAGCGCATTCACCAGGTCACTGTAGGCGCGCTCGAGCTGAACCTGGGCGTCGATGAGATCCAGAATCGTGGAGGAACCCACGTTGTACTTCTGCTGAATCAGTTTGTAGGTCTCGGTGGCCGACTCGATGCTGCGCTGAGCGACGTCGCTCCCCGCCACCGCCTGGCGATAGGTGAACAACGCCGAACGGATGTCCCCCTCGAGATCGCGATTGAGGGCGGTGCGCGTGTCCTCCGCGCGCATCAGATTGGCCCGCGCTGAAGCGATCCTCGAATCGGTGCCGACGTTGAAGTCCCAGCGCAGCGCGATCGTGCCGCTCCAAATCCGGTCGCTCTCGACGTGCTGTCTGGAGATATCGTGAGGCGCGCCGGGCATGGTGTCGGCATCGCTCTTCTGGTCGAACGCCGGCTTGACATTGACCGAACCGCTGAGCACCAGGTAGGGAAGCCGACTGTAGCGGGCGGCGCCCAGACCGGCGTGAGCCGACTTGAGCGAGGCGTCGGCGGCCTTGAGATCCGGCCGGTTCGCAAGCGCCTCCTTGATCAGCGTCGCTTCGTCGTAGTCCATCGGCCGATAGGCCAGCGTGGTGTCCACCTCGCCCATCGAGTTCTCGGGAATTCCGATCAGATTGGCGAGCGTGATGCGCTGGGCCACGATCTGCTGATGATTGGTGATCGAGTCGAGCTCGCTCTGCGCCGTCTGCACCTGAGCCTTGAGCAGATCGCTGCGCGAGACCGATCCCACCTCGAACAGCGCGCGCACGCGCCGCTCGTTGTCGCGCGACAGTCGCAGCGCCCCGTCCGACACCTGCGCCAGCTTGATGGCCTTCACCACTTCGTAGTACTGGCGGCGGACGCTGAGCCCGATGTCCTGGCGTGTGGAAAGATCCTGGAGCTTCGCCGACTTGAGCTCGTTCTTCGCCGAGGAATACCCGGCGATGGCGGATGGGTTGAGGATCGCCCAGCTGCCGCTCACCACCGCGTTGCGCTGGTAGGATTCGACGTCGAGCAGACCGGTTCCCGTGACCACCTGGGTGCCGACGATGGTGGCCAGCGTGATCGGCTGGTTCTGAGTCAGGCTGCCGCTGCGGCCGGCGTTCAGGGATACCGCCGGGAGCACGCCGTTGGCCGCCCCCCAGTAGTTCCCGAGGGCGTCCTGGATCGAAGCCTTGGATCGAATCGCATCGGAGCCGTGCTTCAACGCGATCTTGACCGCCGCGTCGGCGTTCATGGGACCCGCCGGCGCGGCCGCTTCCTCGGCGCGCGCCTGCCCCGCCGCCACTGTCAGCAGGACCACCAGGACAGCTCGCCAGCCACTCATGTGAATCATCGAGATTCCCCCCGCGATCCGGTCGAGCCGGCAGTCGCTGCTTCTACGTTTCGGATACGCATTGGTTGCAGACCTGTCACGTGCCTAGCTGCCCGGCGTGAACACCGCGGCCAGGGCGGCGACGAAGACCCACATCACCCCGTACAACAGCCCGAGCGACCACCCCACCGATTTTCGCGGCGCCCCCGACAGCGTCGAGGCGCCGATGATCCCGACGGCCAGGAACCAGATCGAGAAGGGTCCGATCGCGTCGAGCAAGACTCCGAGCCCCACCATCAGCTTGCTGGGCGTGTCCGCCTCGGGCAGCAACGCTCCGAAGCCCACGTGCAGGCCCTTGTAGGTCTGGCGATACCAGGCGAGGCCGAATGCCAGCAACTGGGCCGGTACGTTGACCAGACCCGCCCAGGCCGCGACCTCCAAAGACAGACGGTACGAGAATCGAGAGCCGAGCAGGAATCCCACGCCGAACCAGATGACCAGCGCGGTGACAAACGTGATGACCGCGATCACGATCACCTGCTGGCCGACCGCGAAGCCGATTCCCATCGGGCTGCGCATGAAGTCGAGCATCTTGTCGACGCGATCCGGGGTCATGTTCCCGTTGGCGACCTGCTGATCCCAGGTGTCCTGGAGCATGGGAATCAGGGCTCGCTCGTGGAGCAGCAGGGCTCCCGAGACGTTGATGGCAAGGAAGAGCAGCAGCGGGAACCACCACTGGACGTGGTCCTGGAGGCCGCTCCAGGCCTGCGAGGGCCGCGCATAGATGGCGAGTGCGCGCTGGAAAAGCGAGAGATTGGGGCCGGGTGCGGGAGCGGCAACGGCCGCGTCGCCGTCCGAGGGAATCGCGGACATGGTCACTCCGATAATGAGGGCGGGCGGGGGAAGACAAAGACGAGCGGAGCCTAAGGACTCCGCTCACCGGGGGTCAAATCGGGCCCGACCGGCGCTGCAAAAGCTGTCCCGGGCGTGGCGAGAGGCGAGGGTCTAGTTGAGCGTGAACTTCATCGGCACCGCCACCCACACCGCCACCGGCTTGTTGTTGGAAAGGGCGGGCTTGAAGATCCACTGCTTCACGGCGGTGATGGCCGCGGCATCGAGCATGGCGACGGACTTCATCACCTTGACGTCCTTGACCTTGCCATCCTTGCCGACCAGCACCTGCATGAGCACGGTGCCATCGACGTTCGCCTGGCGGGCGATGTCCGGATACTCGGGCGGGACCTTGGTGATCGCCTCGGGAAGCTCCTCGACGTAGACGTACTCGCCGAGCTTCGGCAACTCGTCCTCGGAGGGCGGCTGGACCACGATCTGGTCGCCGTCGCCCTTGGAAATTCCAGGCGCGGTCTGCGCGATCTCCTCCTGCGTGGCGATGGTCTGCTCGGGCGGGGCCTCGGCGTCCGGGACCGGCACGGCGACGCCCATGGTCGGCGGCGCGACCGGCTGGGCGATGGCCACCTGCGGCGGAGGCTCGTTCTGAGTCAATGGCGGCGGCGCCGCCAGCTCGCGATAGGGCACCACGATCACGCTGGTCTCGTGAGGACGGTGCTTGAGGAGCTCGGAAGTGCCGAAGGACAGGCCGAACACGACCAGCCACGCGAGCGCGGCAGTGCCGATCGCCCGCGTCATGTACTTCTTGGCGACCTCCTTGAGTTCGGGCGCCCCGTAGGGCATGAACTCGTAAAGCGTGAGGTTCGGCTGGCTCACAGCGACTCGACCTCCTTCTTCTCTTCCGGCTTCAGCGTGCCCAGCGAGAACCGCGTCAGATTCGCCAGGTCGAGCTCGTCGATGATGTCCACCATGTTGTGGAACTTCGACTCACGGTCGATGTTGATCACGACCACCAGGTCCTTGTTCCCCTTGTACGTCGCGAACACCTTTTTTAGTCCCGGAACGTCGGTGCGCGCCCATGGATCGTCGCCGCGCTTGAAATAGGCACGGTCGTCGCCGAGCACCCGCACGCTCAGCACCTTGGATTGGGCGATCTCGACCTTGACGTCCTTGTCGGGCGGCAGGTTGATCTCGAGCGCCTGAGGAGTCCGGAACACGGTGGTCACCATGAAGAAGATCAGGAGCAGGAACGCCACGTCCACCATCGGCGTCATGTCGATGCGAACACCGACGCGACGCTTGGGGCGGCTGAAGCCCTTGCCCTTCTTCTTGCCTTGTCTGGGTTGTGGGGTGTCTACCGCACCCATGGGACGTCACCTCCTCCAGCGACCTATGGCTTGGCCGCGGCTTTCTTGAATGGATTGGCCGAGCCCTCGAGCTCGGTCTGTACGTTGAAGCGCGGCGCCTTGGCTTCCTGCAGCGCGCCCATCATGTCGGCCATCACCCCGTACGGGGCATCCTTGTCCATTTTGACGATCATTCGGGCCGCCGGGTTGGCGAGACGCGCGTTGCTCAGGACATTGCCAAGGTCTGACGCCACCTTGTCGGCGGGAACCTCGCGGTTCACTTCCTGACCGCCCTGATGCCAGACCACGCGCACCGAAGGCAGCTTGGTGACCGCGATCGTGATGATGTCGGACTCCGGAGACTTGGCCTCGGAGCTCGATTCCGGCAGCGTGATCTTGTCCTTTTCGGGCGGCTTGAACTGGGTGGTACACATGAAGAAGATCAGGAGCAGGAACGCCACATCGACCATCGGCGTCATGTCGATGGCGATGCCGATGCGGCGCATCTTCTTGAGCATGGCTCGAGCCCCTCTCCCCTACTTCTTCTCGCTGGGCGCCGACGCGGCCAGCAGCTGGACCGCCTCGTACGAGGCTTCATCCATCATATAGTTGAAGCCGTCCACGCGCGTCACGAACACGTTATAGGCGACGATTCCGGCAATCGCGCAGATCAGGCCGCCGGCGGTATTGATGAGCGCCTCGGAGATACCGATGGCGAGCTTGGTGGCGTCCACCGCGCCGGTGTGGCCGAGGGCGGCGAACGAACGGATCATTCCGACCACCGTTCCCAGCAGTCCGATCATGGTCGAAATCGATGCGATGGTCGACAACGCGATCAGATTGCGCTCGAGCAACGGCACTTCGAGGCCGTTGGCTTCCGCGATCGCGGCCTGGGTCTCGGCCACGATCTTCTCGCGCGACGCGTTTTCTGCCCGCAGCGACTGGTAGCGCTCGAGGCCGGCGCGGATGACGTTCGCCGCCGAGCCCCGCTGAGTCGCGCAGGCCTTGATGGCGCCGTCCACGTCGCCGGTGTGCAGGCGGCGGCTGACCTCGTTCAGGAACACGGTGAGCGGACCGCGACCCTGCGCCTTGCGAAGGCTCCAGGAGCGCTCGATGATGAACGCGGTCTGAAGGATGATGAGCATGATGAGCGCCGCCACCAGGTAGCCACCCTGCTGGATGTTCTTGCCGAGTTCACCGATAACCGGCAGGAAGTACCAAATGGCGATCGAAACCGCTGCAGCCGACACGAACCCAATTGGAACGATGAAACGACTCATGTTCTGAGGCTCCTCCGCTTCGAGCTACCGGGCTCCCACCGCGAAAGCCGCGAGCGCTTCCTCCTCGCTCTCGTGATGGTCGAACACCATGATCAACTTGGTCATGGTGAAGAGATCCTGAAGACGCTTACCCAGCCCACACAGCTTGATCTCGCCGCCGCGGCTGCGGTAATTCGCGAATCCCCGCATCAGCACGCCGATCGCGATCGAGTTGAGCGACTGACACTCCTGCATGTTGAGGATGAGGCGCTCATTCCCGCCGGCCGCCTCGTCCATGATCGCCTTCTGCAATTCGTCCGTCTCGTCGTCGCCGAAGAAATTCCCCTTCGGGTACAGCACCACCACCGTGCGAACTTCCTTCCGGCGAATGGCCACGCTCCGATCCCCCGCCGGCCTCAGACCGGCTTCGACTCCGCGAAGCTGGCGATGGCCTGCTCCTCGTTGGGGTACACGTCGAACACCAGCGACAGCTTGGTGATCACGAAGATGTTCTCGATGCGCTTGTCGACCGAGCACAGCTTCATCTGCCCCCCGCGTCGCACGTAGTTCGAGTGCGCGCGAATCAGCACGCCCAACGCGGTCGAGTTCAGGTGCTGGGTCTCCGCGAGGTTGATGATCAACGCCTTGTTGCCACTCTCGCTCAGCTGCTCGATGGCCTTGTCGAGCTCGTCGGTCTCGTCGCCACCCGTGAGGTAGCCCTTCGGCGTCAGGATCTTGATGTTTCCGACCTCGCGTTGCTTCATCGAACTCCCCCTATTTGGGCGCCGCCGCGGGGAGCGACTGCAGCCCCTTCTGCGCGTCGGGCTGCTTCGGATCCAGCGCCAGCACCTTGCGATAGCATTCAGCGGCCCGCGCCAGGTGGCCGGCGTTCTGATTCCCCTGCCCCAGCCAGACCCAGGCCTGGATGTCCTTGTCGTTCAACGCCACCGCCCGTTCCAGCAGGCTGATGGCGCCTTCGTACTCCTTGTCGAGAAGGCGGTAGTAACCCAGCTGGCGATACGCTACACCCGCGAACTGCCCGCTGGAATCGATCGCCACCGATTTCTCGAGCGCAGCTCTCGAGAGTGCCGTCGAGTCCAACTGAGCGTAAAGGATCCCCAGCCAGAACTGGCGGTCGGCCTTGCCGGGAGCCAGCGTCGCCGCTTGCCGAAGCGCGTTCAGCGCGTCGGGGTACTGCTTCAACTCCTTATAAGCCAGACCGAGGTAGTAGTAAGCCTCGTCGTTGCTCGGGTCAAGAGCGATCACCCGCTGGAAGATGGCGATGGCAATCGGGTACTCCTGGCGCCGGAAGTGGAGCTTTCCCGACTCGTTCAGGGCGAAGCGGGCGTCGGCGCTGGTGGAGTCCTTGGCGACCACCGCCTGATAGATCGAGTCGGCCCGTTCCGGCTTGCCGAGGAAGACCCACATCTGGCCGATGGTCAGCATGTCACGCGAGGTCGGCTCGCCCTTGGCGAAGGCGTCGAGGGACTTCTGCCAGTCCTTCTTCTCGGCATAGACGCGGGCCATGATCGTGAAGGTTTCTTTGTTGGCGCCGCCGAGCGTGAGCGATTTCTCCATCGCCTGCACCGCCTCGTCCTTCATCTTCAGATAGTAGTAGGTGCGGCCGAGCAGACTCCAGCCCTTGGCGTCGTTGGGCTCGAGCTGGGTGTACTTCTCGAGCGGCGCGCGCGCGTCGGCATAGCGGCGGGGGTCGTTCGGGCCCGACAGGAAGTAGAGATTGCCGAGCGAGAGCTGGCCGGGCGGGAAATCGGGGTCGGTCGCCACCACCCACTTGTATTGGTCGAGCGCCTCGTTGTAGCGCTGGCCGGCGAACAGCGCCTCGCCCAGAGCGTAGTGGAGCTCCACGTCCGACGAATCGAGCTGGACGGCTGCCTCGTATTCGGGAATCGCCAGCTCCGCGATGCGGCGCGTGTACAGGTAGAAGTCTCCGAGCGCCTTGCGCGGCGCCGGATCCTCGGGCGATTCCTCGCGCGCCTGCGTGTAGTAGACGCTGGCCGAGCGCAACGAGTCGCGCGCCAGCTCGGCGTTGCCGAGCGCCACCAGGAACTTCGGCCGCCACTTGGAGCCCCACTTGGCCCCGGGAGAGAGCACCGCGATCGCGGCGTCCACCTGCTTCTGCTGCACCAGGCAGTCGCCGAGCGAAAGCGTGGCCTCGGGGAAGCGCTTGTCGAGATCGGTGGCCTTTCGCATCAGCGGCACCGCGTCGTCGCACTTGCCCTGACGCTTGAGGGCCTCACCCTCGCCGTAGTATCCCCACGCCACCGTCGGATCCTGACGCTGGGTGAGCTTGAACTCGTCCTGGGCTTTCGAATACTGGCGCTTCTTCAGGTAGACCTGCCCGAGCCCGATGTGTCCCTCGATCTGGCCCTGGCTCGCCAGCTTCCCGAACAGCGTCGCGGCCTGATCGACGCGCCCGGCCTGGAGAGCGGCGCGCGCGTCCTTGAGATCGTCGGCGAGCGCCGGCGTCGCCAGCGCCACGGCCACCAGCAGCGTTCCCATCCGCGGCCAGAATCGCCGCGTCGTCTGCAACTGCCCGAAGCCAATCATCGTCGGGAATCGTTCTCCTCTTGGGACCTAGTGCGTGCTCAACATCGGGGAGCGACGGACGAAACGGACCGGCACCGCGGTCGGCACCAGCCCGGCCTGCTCGACCAGCGCCTGGCCCTCACGACTCGTGACATAGGTGATGAAGCCGTTCGCCAGCTTCGCCCCATCGGTGCGGACGTAGAGGCTGAAGAATCGCGTGAGCGGGTAGTCGCCGCGATAGATGGCCTCGAGGTCGGGCTTCCAGTAGGGCAGCCCGGTCAGTCCGGCGAGGCGCAGCACGCGAACGTCCTCGGGGACCGCCGCCAGCGACACGTAGCCGATGGCATTCGGGCGCTTCTTCACCAGGCTCGCCACCTCGGCTTCGTTCGCGGCGTAGATCGCATGTGCGCGAATCGGTTGCCCTCCCATCACCTGCTGGATCATGAACTCCGTCAGGTCGGCCCCGGCCGGCAGAACCACCGGCTCGACCGGCCGATCTTCGCCTCCCAGACTGGACCAGCGCGCGCCGTCCGTCGAATAGACTTCGCGCAACCGGTCGACCGCCAGGTTCTGCACCGGATTTTCTGAGTTCGCAATCATCACCGCCGCGTCCCGAGCGAACCGGTATCCTTCGAGCTCGAGCTTTCCTCGCACCGCAGCCGCCCGCTCTTCGGTGCTCAGCTCGCGCGTGATCACCGCCAGATCGGACCTCGCGCCGAACAGCTCCCCAACGCCATCCCGCGACGATGCTTCATGAATCTCCAGACGGGCCTGGGGATAGAGCGCCTCAAAGGCGGCGGCCTCGCGCGCGATCAGCCCCCGGGCCTCCGGAGCGCAGGCAATTCGAATCGTTCCGCTGGTCAGCGAGTCTTCCACGGTGGGAGGCGCTGGTTTGCGAGAGCAGCCGAGAACCACGACCAGGCACGGCACCAGAGGCATGAACCGCCTCAGGCTCCTGGCACCAGGCGCCGAGACAACGAAGCGAGCCAAGTGTAAGGAGCGGCGCGGGTTCGTGTCAATGGCCTGGGCCGCCACGCTCGGGCCCTCAGGGTGCCAGGCGATAGAGCATGCGCGGGAAGGGAATCGTCTCGCGGACGTGCTCCAGGCCCGCGATCCATGCCAGGGTCCGCTCCACCCCGATCCCGAACCCCGAGTGCGGCACGCTGCCGTAGCGGCGCAGATCCTTGTACCACTCGAACGCCGATTGCGGCAGTCCATGCTCGTCGATGCGCCGCTCGAGCAGCTCCAGCGACGGGCTGCGCTGCCCGCCCCCGATGATTTCTCCGTACCCTTCCGGCGCCAGGCAGTCGCAGGAGAGGCACAGCCGCGGGTCGGCGGGATCGGGCTCCATGTAGAAGGCCTTCACCGCGGCCGGATAATGGGTGACGAAGACTGGACGATCGAAGCTCTCCGAGATCGCGGTTTCGTCCGGCGAACCGAAGTCGCCCCCCCATTCGAAGGTCATGCCCTTCTGATGCAGGAGGTTCACCGCATCGTTGTAATGAAGACGTGGAAACGGGGTCTGGACCGCCTCGAGCTTCCTCACGTCGCGCTCCACCGTTTTCAGGTCCTCGGCCCGCTTCTCGAGCACGCGCCCGACGGTGAAGACGAGCAACCGTTCTTCCAGCGCAATCACGTCCTCGAGGGTGGCGAACGCCCATTCGGGCTCCATCATCCAGAATTCGATCAGATGCCGGCGGGTCTTGCTCTTCTCGGCCCGGAATGCCGGCCCGAAGCAGTAGACGCGCCCGAACGCGGCGGCCCCCGCTTCGTTGTAGAGCTGGCCGCTCTGAGTCAGGTAGGCCTTCTGATCGAAGTAGCTGGTCTCGAACAGAGTGGTCGTGCCTTCGCAGGCATTGGGCGTGAAGATCGGCGCGTCGAGCAATAGGAAGCCTTCGCCGTCCATGAAATCGCGAAAGGCGCGAATCACTTCGGCGCGGATGCGCAGGATGGCCTGCTGCCGGGAAGAGCGCAGCCAGAGGTGCCGGTGATCCATGAGGAACTCGGTGCCGTGCTCCTTGGGCGAAATCGGAAACCCTTCCGCGCGCTGAACCACCTCGACCGACCGGAGCCCCATCTCGACCCCACCCGGCGAGCGCGGGTCGGCGCGTAGATCCCCCCGCACCACCAGCGCGGATTCCTGGCCCAGCTCGCTCGAGGCCTGCCAGGCCTCCGGCGTCAGGTCCTCGCGCCCGGCGACGCACTGCAACACCCCGCTCCCATCACGAACCACCAGGAACTGGATCTTGCCGCTCGATCGCCGGTGGGTAAGCCAGCCTCGGACCTCGACGCTTTGTCCGACGTGGCGCGCAGCTTCGGCGATGCGGATCCAGGGCAGCGTGCCGGTCAGGGGCGTGGCGCTCATTCCAGGGGTCCTTGGATCGTGAGTTGTCCGGCCGGCGCGAGGCCGGGCGGGCTTCGGCGGCCCCGGGGAAACTCGCGTAAAGCGGCTGCCGAGAAGGGCCGATAACGAATGGGACGCGGTGCACGCTAGGTGGGCACTCCGGCACTGTCAAGGGATGGCACGCATGTTCGAATGGCTGGACGGCGGGAGCGCGCTCAGGAGCCGAGCGGCCGGACAATCTGGGCTCTCCGGCCGGCGTCTTCGGCAGGCCGGGGTCGCTCTCGTGCTGGTGCTCGCCACGGCGCTCGGGGCGTCCGCGGCGGGATCGGCGCCGAACGTTCCCGGCACCACCGAGCATCCGGCCGATACCGCTCCCGCGACCACAACCCCCGCTCCGCCGCCTGCGGCGGTCGCCGCCGACGAAGCGCAACCGCCGCTCACCGACCTCACCGGCTGGTTGCAGTACAAGGAGCGCCATCACATCGCCTCGCTCCCGCTCGAGGCACGACTCTTCTATCGCCGCGGAATCCTCGCTCACGAGTCCGGCAGTCTCGACGAAGCGGCCCGGCTGGTGCGCGGCGCGGCGGAGCTCGACCCGACCTTCGTCACCCCGCACCTCACGCTCGCGTCGTGGAGTCTGCTCCACGAGCCGAGCCAGGCGCTGCTCCGCTACGCCAGCGTGCTCGAGCTGGCGCGCCAGAACTTTCTCCTCCAGCTCGCGCTGTGCGCGAACACGATCTACGCCATCCTGCAGGCGCTGTTCCTCGGCATTCTCGCCACCGGCGCGCTGGTGGTCGCCGTGCATCAGGCCGAGCTGCGCCATTCCTGGAGAGAACCGCTGCGCCGACTGGTGACCGCGTCCAGCGCCGAAGCCTGGTCCTGGGCGCTGCTGGCGATGCCGTTCTTCCTCGGCCTGGGTCCGGCGCTGCCGGTGGTCCTGTTCCTCGCCCTGCTCTGGCCGCTGCTACAGGCGCGCGAACGAATCGTGTTCATCCTGCTGGTCGCGAGCCTCGCGGTAATGCCGCTGGTGGTGGACGCACTCGATCGCCTGACCCTGCCGCTCGACGCCGCCCGCGGTCCGCTCCACGGCGTGGCGATGGTCGAAACCGAGCCGGCCTCGCCGGCGCGCGCCGAGGAGCTGGAGCAGCTCTCGGCCCGCGAGCCCGAGAATCCGTTCCTGGCCTTCGCCGCCGGCTGGATGGCGAGGCGGGCCGGCGACGTGCCCGCCGCCGAGCGGCTCTATCGCCACGCGCTCCACCTGTGGCCGAACGACGACCGGCTGCTCAACAACCTCGGCAACGTCATGATGAGCCAGGGCCGCGGCGACGAGGCCTTCGACTTCTATCGCCGTGCGACTTCGCAGAACCCGTCCAACGGGGCGGCGTGGTTCAACATCTCCCAGCTCTACACGCAGCGCTTCGATTTCCGCGCTGCGAGCGATGCGCTCACTCGCGCCTCGGCCATCAACTTCGAGATGGTCAAGACCTATCAGGGCCAGAGCACGGAAGACGGGTACCTGGCGCTGGTGGACCAGTGGATCGCGCCCAATCGCTTCTGGCGCTCGCTTTCGGGCTCGGTGCCCTCCGGGAGCACGCGCGGCGCGCTGCCTCCCGGCTGGCGCGACCGACTCGAGACTCGCGGCTGGGGTTTCTCGCTCGCCGTGCTCGGGGTGGCCGTGCTGGGCGTGCTCGCCGGCCTCCAGCAGCAGCGCCAGCTGCCGCTGCGCGCCTGCAGCAACTGTGGTCGAACCGTGTGCCGCCGCTGCGCCGAGCGGCGTCGCGAGCTGGCCCTGTGCCCGGCCTGCGCGGCAGCCGAGAAGTCCGCCGACGCTCCCGAGGTGGCGCGCGTGCTGCTCGCCAATCGCAAGAGGCGCGTGGACCGCACTCAGAATCTGCTGCGTGGCGCGCTCGCTGTGTTGATCCCCGGCTTCGGCCTGATCAGCTTCAGGCGCGCGTTCTCACCGATACTCATGCTGACGATCGCGCTCGGGATGCTGGGCAGCCAGCTGGTCGCGGCGCCCCCGTTCGCGTTCGAGCCGCGGCTCGCGGTGACGCCCAGCGACCTGCCGTGGGTGGTGCGGCTCGCCACCTGGGGCATGCTCTATTCGTGGTCCATCATCGGCTACTCGCGTCTGGTGAACCGCGCTCAGTATCAGGCGGCCGTCCTCGCGGCGCCGACCCGGAGCCGCAGCGTGCAGGCCACCAGCCACTCCTCCAACGTCGCAGCGGCCTGAGGCATCCATGGCGCTCCAGGGAAATCTTCGCGACTTCTCGGCCACCGAGATCCTCCAGCTGGTGGCCAGCCAGAAGAAGACCGGCTGTCTGATGATGGAGTGGAACACCGAGCGCGCAGTGGTCTACGTTCAGGAAGGGCGCATCGTCTCCACCCGCAATCGCGGCCAGCAGAAGGACGACCCGCTGCTGGTGTTCCTCCACAAGGTGCACCGGCTGTCGGATGAGCAATACCGCGGCATCCTGACGATTCAGCGCGAGTCCAACCGCGACGTCGAGGATCTGCTCCTCAACGGCCGGTACCTCGACGCCGACGAGCTGGCCGGCTACGTCGAGCGCCAGATCCTCGACGATCTCACGCGACTGGTGCGCTGGGAGGACGGCACCTATCGGTTCGATCCGCACAGCCGCTGGAACGCGCCGCCGGTCGTACGCCTGAGCATCGAGGGCGCACTGATCGAAGCCGCCCGCCGGGTGGACGAGCAGAAGCGTTTCGTCCAGGTGTTCCGCGATCCCTACCAGCTGCTCGGGGTTCACGACCTGCCCGACCCCAACGAGCCGCTCTCCGAAGAGGAGCGCGAGCTGTTCGGCATCGTCGACGGACAGCACACGGTGCAGGAGATCGTCGACGCGGCGCCGCTTTCGGAGTACGAGGCCTACGAAGCGCTGTTTCGGATGCTTCAGGCCAATTGGATCGAGGTGGTCGGACGCCGCGACCCCGGCCAGGCCCCGGCCACGCCGGTGTCCGCGCCCGTTCGCCGGCTGGTGCCGCGCGACCTGTCGTGGAGCCGCGAGGCGCTGGTGGCGGTCGCGATCGCGGCTCTCGCCTTCGGGCTGCGGCTGGGGGCGCAACGCATCGCGGCCAGCGCGCCCCCGCCGCCCGCCAACGACGTCTTCGCCGCGGCGCAGATGCGTGACCTGCGCTTCGCGCTGGACCTCTACCGCCGCGAGCACGGCGGCTACCCGCCCTCGCTCCAGGATCTGATCGAAGCGCGCTGGATCGATGCCGACCAGATCAAGGTCTCGGGCTATGCGCTTCACTACCTGCCGGTCGAAGGCGGCGCCAGCTACCAGCTCGACGTCGATCGAAGCCGCTAGCTCACGCGAGCCGATCGATGGCCCAGCGCGCCGCGGCGGCGAAATCCGACGCCACGTGGTCGGGCCTGGGGGCGCCGGCCTGCTCGATGCGCCGCGCCTCTTCCTCGCCGTAGCCGCTCTGCACCAGCAGTCCGGCCGCGCCCGCCCGGCGCGCGGTCTCGATGTCGATCTGCTTGTCCCCGATCATGACCGAGTGGCGTGGGTCGAGCAGCAGGTCTTCGGCCGCGCGTTCCACCAGCTCGATGCCGGGCTTGCGACAGGCGCAGCCCTGGTCCGGACGGTGAGGACAGAAATAGATGGCGTCGAGCTCCACGCCTTCGCGACGGAGTTCGGAGCGAAGTCGCGCCATCACGGCGTACGCCGTCGCCATGGTGTAGAGGCCCCGGCCGACGCCCGACTGGTTCGAGATCACCACCAGGGCGAAGCCGGCGGCGTGCAACGAGCGGAGCGCCCCTGCCACTCCGGGGAGGAGGCGCAGGCGCTCGGGATCGTCGAGATAGCCCACCTCCTCGACCAGAGTGCCGTCGCGGTCCAGGAACACCGCGCGCCGCGGCGCGGCGCTCCGATGTCGCGCGATCGATCGCTCGCCGGCGCGCTCGAGGATCTCGACATCGGCGTGCTCGGCCGCCGGTCGTTCGGCGGGAGCCTCGCTGGACCAGAGTCCCACTCGATCCAGGAGGAGCGGCCCCGGATGCAGTCGAATCTCGCCGGCGTCCCGCTCTTCGACCAGCGCGAAGGCGTAGAGCGAGGCCCATAGCCAGCGATCCACGAGCGACCAGCGCCTGAGCTCCGCCGGAGTGATCTGCTGCACCACCACGTGCGCCGCCGCCCGCCAGCCGCGCACCACCGCACCCGCCGGAGGACCGGCGCCCAGCACCAGCTGCGGATTCCGGCCGCCGTCCGGTTCCAGCTTCCGGATCACCTGGTGTCCGCGCAGCGCCAATCCCTCGGCGGCAGTGCGCATGCGGCTCGCGCTCAGCGCGGGCGAATCCGCCACCAGCACTCTCACGCCGCCAGCTCCTCGGCGGCGCCGAGCACGTCGCGCACCGGCACGGCTTCGAGACAGCGATAGCCGATCGTGCAGGCGCGCTGGAAACAGGGCGAGCAGACCGGCGGTCGCTGCACCACCCGCACCTTCGGGCCCAGCGGCGCCGTCCACGCGCTGCTGGTCGAGCCGAACACCACCACGGTCGGCGCGCCGACCGCGGCCGCGAGGTGCGCGAGCCCCGAGTCGTTGGCCACCACCAGGCGCGCGCCGGAGCACAGGCGCGCCAGCTGCTGGAGCGAAGTCAGGCCGGCCAGCGATCGCGCTGCTGCGATCGCCGAGGCCACCGACTCGCAGATCTCGCGCTCGGCCCCGACCCCGCAGACGCGCACCGCCAGGCCGCGAGCCGTCAGCGCCCTGCCCACCGCCACGAAGCGCTCCGCGGGCCAGCGCTTCGCCGGCCCGTAGGTCGCGCCCGGCGCGAGGATCGCGAAGGGCGCGTGGTCGTTCTCCGCGGAGCCCGGCGGCGCCCCACTCCCCGTCTCGAGCGCGGGCGCGCGCAGTGGCGGGGTTTCGAACGCCGAGGCCCCGACGCGCGCCGACAGCAACAGGTATTCCTCGGACAGATGCAGACTCCCTCTCGAGGGGCGCGCGATCGGATCGGTCAGCAGCCAGTCGCGGGCTTCGCCGCGGAAGCCGACTCGCCGGCGGCAGCCCAGCCGCCAGGCCCGCCACGCGCTCGAAAACGAGGGCGGGCAGACGATGGCGAGATCGGCGGGGGCGCCGAGCGCCGGCGTCGAGCGCGGGTCGACGTCGCGCGGCGCCGACTCGTCCCAGTGGCCGTCCCCTTCCAGCAACTCGAGCAGCGCCGCGGGCCCGACCGCGACCACCCGCGCGCCGGTGAAGTGCCGCCGAATCGCACTCAGCATCGGTCGCGCCATGATCGCGTCGCCGAGCCAGTTCGGTATCCGGACCAGCAACCGCCCGGCGTCGCCCACCCCGGCGCGCCTCAGTAGGAGCGCGCGAACAGCGCCCAGCTGCGGCCCGATGCCTGCTCGCGGAAGCGCGACTGATCGAGCGGCACGCAGCGCAACGTCGCCATGGTACGGGCCTTGACCTCGGCCTCGAACTTCGCGTCGCCCTCCCAGGGTGTGGCCACGAAGCCGCGCCGTTCGGCGAAATGCGCTTCGATCTCGCCGAGGTCCCTGGCGAACGCGGTGTTCTCCTCGCGGAACTTGAGCGCCGAATCGAACAGATCGCGCTGGACCTGGCCGAGCAACGCCGGCACGCGGACGCCGAGCTCGGCCAGCGGAATCGGCTGTTTGGCGCGAGTGTCGCGGCGCACGCTCATCACCGACTGCGCGCTCACGTCGCGAGGACCGACCTCGAGGCGCACCGGCACGCCGCGCAACTCGTACTCGTTGTACTTCCAGCCCGGCGAATACTGATCGCGGGCGTCGACGTGGAGGCGCACGCGATCCGCCAGCGCCGCCCGCACTCGGTCGAGGAACTCGAGCACCGCCGACTTCTCTTCCGGCTTCCGCCAGATCGGGATCACCACCGCCTGGATCGGCGCCACGCGGGGCGGCATCTTCAATCCCTGATCGTCCCCGTGGGTCATCACCACGCCGCCGATCATGCGAGTGGTCATGCCCCATGACGTCTGATGGACGTACTGGCGCTTGCCCTGCTCGTCCTGGAAGGTGATGTCGAACACTTTCGCGAAATGCTGCCCGAGATTGTGAGAAGTGCCGGCCTGCAGGGCCTTGCCGTCGCGCATCAGGGCCTCGACGGTGTAGGTCGCGTCGGCGCCGGCGAACTTCTCGGCGTCGCTCTTCTTCCCCGGCCAGACCGGGATGGCGAGTTCGTTCTCGACGAAATCGCGATACACCTCGAGCATGCGCAGCACTTCTTCCTGCGCTTCGGCTCCGCCGGCGTGGGCGGTATGACCCTCCTGCCACAGGAACTCGGCGGTGCGCAGGAACAGCCGCGTCACCTTTTCCCAGCGCATCACGTTGGCCCACTGGTTGATGAGCACCGGGAGGTCCCGATAGGACTCGATCCAGCGCGAGTAGAGATGGCCGATGATGGCCTCGCTGGTCGGGCGGATGCAGTAGCGCTCTTCGAGCTTGTCGTTGCCGCCGTGCGTGACCCACGCGACCTGGGGCGCGAACCCCTCGACGTGCTCAGCCTCCAGGGCCAGCAGGCTCTCCGGGATCAGCAGCGGAAAGTAGGCATTCTGATGGCCGGTGGCCTTGATGCGCCGGTCGAGTTGCTGCTGCATGTTCTCCCACAGTGCGTAGCCATAGGGCCGGATCACCATCGAGCCGCGCACCGGTGTGTAGTCGGCGAGCTGGGCCTTGCGCACCACCTCGTTGTACCAGCGCGAGAAATCGTCGGACTGGTCGGTCAGGTCCTCGACGAACTGCTTCTTGTCGTCGGTCTGGCTCACGGGCTCTCCGGGGCTGACGAAACGCCGGCACCTACGGCCGGCGAAACCGCGACACTCGACATCCGCGGTGGCGCGAAGGGCGCGCAGTATAGGCGGGGGCCACGACCCTCTCAAGCCGAGGCCGTGGCCTCCGACGCGGTCGCCCGTGAGGGGCGCGCGATCAGCGCGTGACCAGCAGTCGCTGAACGAGGGTCGCCGGGCCGGAGGAGAGCCGCGCGAAGTACAATCCCGCGGGCACGCGACGTCCGCTCGCGTCGCCGAGATCCCAGCGCAGATCGAACCGGCCCGGAGCGATGGCGAACTCGCGCAGCCGCCGTCCGCCCACATCGAAGAGCGCGAGCGAACCATTCGATGCCGCTTCCCCCGAGAGCCGCGCGTTCGCGAACGCCGGATTGGGCAGCGGGGCGTCGAGGCGCGTCGCCGGGGAACCGCCCCGCTCGACCGCGAGCGCCTCGTTCACCTGAACGGCGCCCTCGAGGCGGCTGCCGTCGAGTGCCGTGACCGTCAGGGCCTCGACGCCCGCGTGCGCCGGGGTCAGCTCGACCTGCGCCCGGCCCGTAATATCGGTCATCGACACCGCCAGCGCTTCGTCGCCGAATTCCACCGCCACACGCGCGCGGGCGAGCGGCGCGCCGGCTGCGGTGACGACCACCTCGAAGCCCGGGCTGCCGACCGAGACGGCCGAGGAGAAATCGGCTTCGAGTGCCAGCGGTTCGACCGGACGGATCTGCAGCCCCGGATCGCCGATCAGGTTGAGGGCCATCTCGGTGGTGCGATGGACGCCGTCGTAGGCCGAGTAGTCGATGAACGGCGCCTTGGCCGCCGCCAGCGCCTCCCCCTCGGGATCCGAGGCCGGCGGGTAGAGCGCGGCCGCGTAGCCCTGCTGATAGTTGAGGAGCGGCGTGAAGAACAACTCGGTCGATGCGGCCACGCAGGTCACCGCCCCGCCGCTCGCGCCTCGCACGAAGTGAGCGGCCAGGCAATCGCCCTCAAAGTTGCCGCACCACGCGCCGGTCATCCAGGCGTGTGTGGAACGGGCCGCGTCGCCCAGCGCATCGAGGTCCGCGGCGGTCACCGAATCATTGGCCGCCGTCATCACGAGGGGGCCGCCGAAGTTCACGTCGAGATAGAAATCCGTGCCGGCGCGAAGCTCGGAGAGCAGGGAGGCACGCGAAAGCGGCTGCGCGTCCGGCCAGCGCGGATCATTCCAGTTCTGGTAGAGGCGCGTCACGCCGGCGCCGGGCGTCCCCACGATCACGCTGCGCACGACCTCGGTGAAGTCCGCGCCGTCGAGGCTCAACGGATCGGTTCCGTTCCAGGGGTGAGGGAACAACGCGTCGGCGGCCAGCAACGCGGCATGCGGCGTCGGATCGAACGGCACGGCGCTGGCGGCGATCGTCTTGTTCACGAAGTCTCGCGCTTCGGCGACGCTCCTGACCGGCGCGCGCCCGATGTAGACTTGCACGCTGAGATCCACGCTGTCGCCCGGATCGGCGCTCGAGACGTAGCCCTCGCCGAAGACCCCGTTGCCGTTGGCGTCCCAGGTGCCGTGGAGCGATCCGAAGTAGAGATCGGTCACGAAGTCCAGGCCGCCGAAGAACGTGCTGTGCACGCGCCGCGCCGGCACCTCGGGCGGCAGACCGCCGAGCAACGCCCAGTGCGTGTTCCACTGCTGGCTCGCGTCCTGCAGGAACATCCGGACGCGTTCGGCGTCGTCTCGCCCGCCCGGATACTCGGTCACGATCGCCTCGAGGGTCTTGACCAGCGCCGGAACGCCGACGTGGGTCTTGAATTTCGCGAGACGCTGGAACTCGCTGGCGTAGGCCGAAGGAGTGATGATCACGTAGTCGGCGGGATGCCCGACCACCGGCCCGGGTGGAAGGGAGTTCGCGAAGGACGAATGCGCGACCCCCAGCGACGTGAGCGCGGCGAACGCGAAACTGGCAAGGCGGCGCGAGGCGACCATGGCGATACTCCCGGTAATCGGCGGTGAGGGGCGGGAAGCGCGTTGGAACCGGGTAGCCAGGTGAGATGGGGGTTCCTCGGGAGATCGCGAACCGCAGGCCCAAGTAGGCTAGGCCTGCCGGAGCGGGAGAGTCAATTGGAAACGGGCCCTCCGGCCCGAGCGGGCGCTCCCGCCAGCACGTCCTCGACCGCCGCCTCGACCTCCCCCGGCAGCAGCTTCTTCATACAGTGGAAGTGTCCGAGGGGGCAGCGCTCCCGGCCGTGGAGCGTGCACGGCTGGCATGGCTCGTTGCGGCACAGCACGATGTGCCCGCCGCCGGCGGGCGCGAACCCCAGCGCCGGCGAGGTGCTGCCGAACATCGCCACCACCCGCGCCCCGCGCGCGGCCGCCACGTGCATCAGGCCGGTGTCGCCGCACACCACCGCGTCGAGACGGCTCATGAGCGCCGCCTGGCGCTGGAGCTTCTCCGAGCACCAGCCCGCGCTCGACTGGCTCTCGATCGCGCTCAGCAGCCTCGGGAATTGTTCGCGCTCGCGCGGCAGCGAGAACGCCACCACCCGCCGGCCCCGTGCGAGCTGGAGCTCGAGCAGCGAGAGCCAGTGTTCTTCCGGCCAGCGTTTGGTGGCGTGCTGAGCGGCCGGACAAAAGCCGATGCGCGGTGCCGCTCCCCGGGCGGCACACCAGTCCGCCGCCCATCGCTCGACCTCGGGCCCGACCGTCAGCCGCGGCGCTTCCGCCGCCTCGATACCGAGTGGCGCGAGCGTTCGCGCGTAGCGCTCGACGACCGGATCGGCGGGCCGCGGCCCGGTCCAGCGCGCGTGCACCCAGCGCGAGCGGAGCAGGCGCTGGTTGCGCACCCGCAACACGGGCGCGCCCTGGCGGAAGGTGAGGACGCGGGTGCGCGAGCTGGCGTGGAGATCCACGATCAGATCGCAGGCCTCGAGCTCGGCGCTCATCGAGACCAGGTCCTCGAGGCGGCGCCCGTCGCGCTCGAGCATCCTCACGTGATCGATGGCCGGATCGGCACTCAGCGCCTCGGCGTACTCTTCCTTCACCCAGTAGTGAATTCGCGCGTCGGGGAATGCCGCGCGCAGCGCGTGCACCACCGGCAGAGTCAGCACCACGTCGCCGAGCGAGGAGAGCCGCAGGATTGCGATCTCGCGGAAGCCTCCCGCCGGTATCGCGAGCGGCTTCGGCGCCCGGCTCATCCCGTGAACTGAAGCTCGTAGAGCCGGCGGTAGGCGCCGCCCGCCAGCATCAGCTCGGCGTGGGTCCCGGTGGCCACGACCCGACCGTGCTCGAGCACCACGATGCGGTCGGCGTGCTGCACGGTGGAGAGCCGGTGCGCGATCACCACCACGGTGCGATCACGCATCAGGTGCTCGAGCGCGTCCTGCACCAGGCGTTCGCTTTCGGTGTCGAGCGCCGAGGTGGCCTCGTCGAGCAGCAGAATGGCGGGATTGCGCAGCAGCGCCCGGGCGATCGCGAGCCGCTGCCGCTCGCCGCCCGACAGCCGGGTGCCGCGCTCGCCGATCACGGTCTCGTAGCGCCTCGGCAACCGCATGATGAAATCGTGCGCGTGCGCGGCGCGCGCGGCCGCGATCACCGCGTCCGGGTCCACGCCGGTCAGGCCGTAAGCGATATTGTGAGAGACGGTGTCGTGGAACAGCAGGGTCTCCTGGGTGACGATGCCGAGCTGGGAGCGAAGCGAGGCGATGGTGCCGTCTCGAATGTCCACGCCGTCGAGGATGATGCGGCCCATGGTCGGCTCGCGGAATCGCGCCAGCAGATCGAGCGCCGTGCTCTTCCCCGCGCCGCTCGGGCCCACCAGCGCCAGCACCTCGCCCCGCCGAACCTCGAAACTCACGTTCTCGAGCACCGGCTTGTCGTGGTCGTAGGCGAAGCTCACCTGATCGAAGCGCAGGCCGTGCGCCAGTCTCGGCAGCGCGCGAGCGCCCGCGCGATCCACCTCGGTGGGCGGAGCGTCGAACAGCGCGAAGATCCGCTCGCCCGCGGAGATGCCCTGCTGAATGTTGGCGTTGACCTCGGACAGGCTCTTGATCGGCGAGATGGTGCTGAGCAGCGCGGTCACGAACAGGATGAACTGCTGAGGGGCGAGCGAATGGTTGACGAAGATTTGCTGACCCCCCACCCACAGCATGGCCACCGCCACGACCACGATCGCGTATTCGCTCACCGGTCGGGCCGCGGCCGAGACCCGGCGCAGCTTGACGACGGCGCGGTAGTAGCCGTCGTTGGCCTGATCGAACCGATTCCGTTCGTAACCTTCCATGCCGAAGCCCTTGACCACTCGCACGCCCGCCGCGGTCTCCTGCACGATGCTGCTGACTTCGGCGATGCGCTGCTGGGCGCGAGTTGAGCGCTGGCGCATCTTTCGCCCGATCGCCACCAGCGCCACCGCCGCCGGCGGCAGCACGACCATCGCCAGCAGCGCCAGACGCCACGACGCCAGGAACACCCAGGCCAGGCACCCGAGCAGGGTGAGCGAGTCCTTGACCAGGTTGCCGACTCCGGCCGCCAGCGAGGCGCGCGCGAATTCCAGGTCGTTGGTCATGCGCGAGAGCAGCGCGCCGCCGCGGGATTCCTGGAAGAACGAGAGCGGCAGCTGCATCAGGTGCGAGAACATGCCGCTGCGGAGATCGCGGATGGCCGCCTGTTCCACCGTCACCATCAGGTAGGCCTGCAGATAGTCGGCGAGATTCTTGAGCGCGAGCGCCACCAGGATCAGCACGCACACGCGCTCGAGGGCCACCAGCGGCCGCGCGTCGAGCAGAGCGCCCTGGGCCCAAGCGCGCAACGGCTCGGGCCATCCGGTGAGGCGGTCGGATTGCATCGCGAGGCCGGCGACTCCGGACACCTGCCCCATCACGCCGGTGCGCTCGAACAGGATGCGCATGAACGGCGCCACCATGCCCAGCGACACCGCCGACATCAGTGCGTAGAGCACCATGCACAGGAGCGCCAGCGCCAGCCGGGTCCGATAGGGCTTGAGATAGCCGAGCAGCCGAAGGTAGGTCTTCATCGGCGGCACCGTGCGACGGCGAGAGGGCGACTCGCGGCCGGACGTGGCCTCACGAGGACCCGGCGGGGAGCGTACCGCCTCCGCGCAGCGCCTCCATCAGGCGAAACCCGCGAAAGTCCTCGAGGGTGTCCTCCGGCCGGGCGCTGAGCTGCCCGCTCGCCACCAGCTGGAAGACCATCTCGCCGACATCCTCTCCGTGATGGACACCCCACTCGCTGAACACGGTCGGGGCGAGCTCGCCGAATTCGTTGCGCGCGAGCCGCACCATTCCCTCCAGCAGCTCGCCGCCGCTCAGGTGCCGCCGCGCCGGATCCAGCTTCCGCTCCTCGGGAAGCCCGTGCACGGTGATGCCGAGCGCCGCCATCAGGAAGCCGTAGGCCTCGCGGCGATACCGCCCGTCGGCCTCGCGGATCTCGTCCACCACTTCCCAGAAGGCGATTTCCTGAGCCATGGTCTCCTCGAGTCGCGGTCTGCTCCGACTATAGGTCGCGGGCGCGAAGCGTGGCAAGACGCGCCCGCAGCTCGCCGTTCGATCCCCGTGACAGAACGATGCTGCGACCCGCCCACGACCGCCGCGAGCCGGGATGATCGAGCGTCTCGTGAAGCCCGCGGCTCTCCGAGCGCCGCCGCGCGGCCTCCACGATCAGTCGTCCCACCTGGGTGATGTTGCGCAGCTCGATCAGGTCGGGGCCGAGGAGCAGCCGGTCGTAATCCCGTTCGATCTCTTCACCGAGCAGGTCGAGCAAACGCCGCGCGGCCGACAGACGCTGATCCGAGCGCACGATGCCCACCAGATCCCACATCGCGCGACGCACCGCATCCCAGTCGTGATCGAAGACCACGGCTTCGAGCGCCGGGCGAGTGCCGCGAGTGCGCCAGGCTTCCGCGCGCGGCGCGCGCGAAGTCTCGGCGAGGCGCCGCGCGACCTCTCCGGCCGCTTCGCGGGCGCTCACCAGCGCTTCGAGCAGCGAGTTGCTGGCGAGACGATTCGCGCCATGGAGTCCGGTGCGCGCCACCTCGCCGAGCGCCAGCAAGCCGCGCATCGAGGTGCGGCCCGTGAGCTCCGCGACCACGCCCCCGCACATGTAGTGAGCCGCCGGTACCACCGGGATCGGGTCGCGCGTCAGGTCGAATCCGAGCGCCCGGAGCCGCGCGTCGATGTTCGGGAATCGCCGGCGGATCAGCGCCGCCGGACGATGACTGATGTCGAGGAAGACGTGGGGCTCGCCACGCCGCTTCATCTCGCGATCGATGGCGCGCGCCACGACATCGCGCGGCGCCAGCTCCGCCTGGCGGTGATAGCGCTTCATGAAACGCTCGCCGCCAAGCGTGCGCAGCACCGCGCCCTCGCCGCGCAGCGCTTCACTCAACAGGAACGAGCGCTCGCGCGGGTGGTACAGGCAGGTGGGATGGAACTGGACGAACTCGACGTCGGCGATCGGAAGGCCGGCGCGGAACGCCATCGCCAGTCCATCGCCGGTCGCCACGTCGGGATTGGTGGTGTAGAGGTAGACCTTGCCGCAGCCGCCGGTCGCGAGCGCCGTCACCCGCGCGGTCATCGGGCGGATGCGCGAGGTGGTGCGGTCCATCACGTAGGCGCCCCAGCAGGTGTCGCCATCCCGAGCCGCCCGCCGGCCGCGCAAGCGCGACTCGAGGATCAGATCCACCGCCAGCTGATCCTCGAGCAGCTCGATGCGCGGATGGCTCTGCACCCGGTCGAGTAGCACGCGCTCGATCGCCGCACCGGTGAAATCGCTGGCATGGACGATTCGACGGTGAGAATGCCCGCCTTCGCGTCCGAGCGCGAAGCCATGGCGGGCGCGGTTGAACGGCACGCCCAGATCGGCGAGCTCGTCCACGCAGGCGGGCGCCTGTTCGACCACCCGCCGCACCACGCGCGGGTCGCTCAGCGAGCCGCCGCAGCGCAGGGTGTCGCGAATGTGGTCGGCGAACGTGTCGCCGGTCTCGAACACCGCCGCGATCCCGCCCTGCGCCCAGTTGGTGCTCGATTCCTCGGCGCGCCGCTTCGAGACCACCCGCACGTCGCCGAAGCGAGCGGACTTGAGAGCGAGCATCAGACCTGCGATGCCGCTGCCGATGATCAGAACGTCGGGGTCGCTCACCGGTCCTCTCCGGCCGCGCTTCGCTCGAGCTCCGCGCCGCCCCAGACCCACTCCCACGCCACTTCCAGCACCAGCGGCGGCGGCCCGGCTGCCTCGGGCCAGCGCACCGCGTCCTTGGCGGTCAGCAGCACGCGACTCGCGCTTCGATCCGCGGCCTGCTGCTCGCGCCGAGCCTCGTCGGCCGAGAACCAGTGGTGATCGCGATAGCGTGAGGCGCTGACCACCTCGAGTCCCGCCTCGCGCGCCGTCCGTTCGACCGACCCGGGATTGCCGGTCGCGGTCACCACCCGCACCCGCGCGCCTCCCGAAAGCCAGGAGCCGCGCGCTTCGCGCACGCCGCACACCGCGTGCCGACCGGCCGCGAAACGCGCGCCGGGCGCCCGCCGGCGGAGCCATGCGAACCGCGGCCCCGGATCCTCCCCGGCGTCGAGGCGCGACAGGACCACCCACTGCGCCCGCTGCAGCGCACGCCATGGCTCGCGCAACCGGCCGCCCGGAAACAGCGCCTCCCGCTCCAGCGCCGTGCGCCCATCCACCAGCACGATGTCGAGATCGCGCTCGAGCGGCCAGTGCGAGAAACCGTCATCCACCAGCACCAGATCGCATCCTTCGTCGACTGCCCGGCGTGCCAGCTCGAGCTTGCTCCGTCCGGCCAGCACCGGAATCCCCGGCAGGCTCTCGCGCAGCAGGCGCTCTTCGTCGCCTTCGCCGGCCGGCCCGGGATGATAGCGCCGGCACACCACCGCCACCCTGCGCCCGCGCTCGCGCAACACCCCGGCCAGGTGTCGGGTGAGCGTGGTCTTGCCGGTGCCGCCCAGGGTGAGATTGCCGACGCTCACCACGCGCGCGCCGACCCGCTCGGGCCTTCGCCAGCCGCGCGCATACGCCGAGCGACGGAGCTCCCAGCCCCACTCCACGACGCGCGCCACCGCCCCGGCCATGCTCATCTTCCGGCCCACAGCCGCCAGGCGGCGAGCTGCGCGACGGTGCGTCGCGCGACCCCGCGCAGCGGATCGATCGCGGCGCGCGCCGCCTCACCCTGCTCGCGCAGCCGGCGCTCGTCACCCAACCAATCGAGCAGCGCCGAATCGATGGGCTCGCCGGGCTCCAGGACTCGAATCGCGGAGCGTTTCTCCAGCGCCACCACTCCGGAGCGTTGCGAATCGTGGTGCGGCCCCATCATCACCGCCGCGCCGCACGCCGCAGGCTCGAGCGGATTGTGCCCGCCGTACGCGATCAGGCTCCCGCCCACGAACGCCGCGTCCGCGACCGCATAGTAGCGCGTCAGCACGCCGAGCCGATCCTCCCAGCGCCATGCGCCGAGAGCGTCTCCACTCCCACCCGCGGCGCTCGCCTGGCGCGCCTCCTCCTTGAGGTCGGCGACCGCGCGCGGATGGCGCGGCACCGCCACCACCTGCCAGCGGCGCCGTAGCGCCACCGGCAGTCGGCCCCAGGCGCGCGCCAGCTTCCGTACCTCGCCGGGGCGCACGTTGCCGAGGATCAGCAGCGGCCGCTCCAGCTCGAGCCCGAGCTCGCCGCGAGCCGCGCCGCGATCGGAGGCCGGCCACGGCAGAGCGTCGTTCTTGAGATTGCCGGCCACGCAGGTTCGGTCGCGGGGAGCGCCGAGCCTGAGCCAGCGCTGGGCATCCGCGTCGCTCTGGGCGAGCACGCCCGAAACTCCTGACACCAGCGCGCGGAAGTCCTCGCCGAGCCGACGGTACTCGCGCACCGAACCGGCCGAGAGCCGCGCGCTCAACGCCACCACCGGGATGCTCTCGGCGCGCGCCTGCAGCAGCCAGTGCGGCCACAGCTCGGTCTCGATGAGGAACAGGCGCCGGGGTCGGACCGACGCGAAGAAGCGCGCGACAATTTGCGGCGCGTCGAGCGGCGCGAGGCTCACCGGCTCCCCGAGCGCTTCGAGCCGGCTGCGGCCGGAGCGCGTCGAGGCCGTGAGCCAGAAGCGCGCGGCGGGCTCGAGCGCGCGCAGCTCTCCAATCAGCGGACCCACCGCCAGCGCCTCGCCCAGCGACGAGGCATGGATCCAGGCGTCGCAGACTCCGGCTGAGCTCACCTCTCCCAGCCGTTCGCGCCACAGCGAGCGCTCGGCCTGCGGCGTGAACCACCGCACGCCGGGAGCGAGAGCCCCGAGCCACGGCGCCACCACGCGATAGGCCGCCCAGGCCACGCTCATGCCGGGTTCCCGGCGCGCTCGTCCGCCACGCGGGTCGCGGCGGTGATCCGCCGCTCGATCTCCGCCCGCCAGCTCTCCAATGCGTCGCGGTCGAGCCCGGGCGGGACCTGGATCGCCGTCCCGTACGCAACGACCAGTCGCGAGAACGGCTTCGGTACGCGAAATCCGTCCCACGATCGCAATCGCCACTCGGATCGCGCGGCGGCCGCGACCGGCAGGATCGGCACTCCGGTGCGACTGGCCAGATAGGCCAGGCCCGGCTTCACGCGCTCGGCCGGGCCGCGCGGGCCATCCGGAGTGAACGCCAGCGAGCGGCCGCGTTCCGTCCAGCCGATCATCTCGAGAAGCCCCTCCTCGCCGCCCCGCGTGCTCGAGCCGCGGGCGGTCTCGTATCCCAGTCGCTCGACCACTCGCGTCACCAGCTCGCCGTCACGATGCCGGCTGATCAGCGCGGCGATTCCTCGATCGCGATGGAAGTAGGTGAGAGGCAGCAGGCGCGAGTGCCAGAGCGCGAAGATACAGTGAGCGCCGCCGCTCGACCGAGCGTCGTGCTCGGCCTGGCCGACGCGCTCGACCCGCCACGTCGAACCCAGGGTACGGAGCAGTGCCGCACCCAGCCACGCCGCGGGAGCCGTCCACCACGGGTACGCGTCCTCGCGCCGGCTGGCCGACTCGCTCATGCGAGCATCTCCGCCAGCCAGTCGGCGGCGCGCGCCGAAGCGCCCGGACCGCCGAGCTTTTCGCGCACGCGGCGCAGACGTTCGCTCGCCCGCGCGCGCTGCGCGTCGTCGTCGAGCCACGGCGCCAGCAGCTCGGCCAGTTTCGTGGCGGTGAGGTCGCGCTGGAGCAGCTCGGGAGCCACCTCTTCACCGGCGACGATGTTGGGCAACCCGATGCGCGGCAGGCGCACCAGCCGGCGACCCAGCTCCCAGTTGAGCCAGCCGGTGCGGTAGATCACCACCAGCGGAGTGGCGAACAGCGCGGTTTCGAGCGTGGCGGTTCCCGACGCCACCGCGCAGGCGCGGGCGAACGCCTGGGTGGCGCGGGTGCGCCCGCGCACCACCGTCACGCCATCCTCGCGCGAGACCTGCGGCGCGGCGCCACTCGAGCGCGGCGGCAATGCCATCACCGCGGCGAGGCTCGGGCGATCCGCGCGCAGGCGGGCCGCCGCTTCGAGCAGCGGGCCACGGTGCCGCTCGATCTCCTGCGGTCGGCTGCCGGGCAACAGGCCCAGCACCGGCGCATCCCTGGCGAGCCCCAGCTCGGCTCGCCAGGCGCTCTCCTCGACCTCGGGCCGGAAGTCGTCGAGCAGCGGATGGCCGACCCATCGGGTGGTGACGCCGGCGTCGTGGAACAGCGGCTCCTCGAACGGGAATACCACCGCCAGGCGATCCACCCAGCCCGCCATCTGGCGGGCGCGTTCCGCGTGCCAGGCCCACACCTGCGGCGCGATGTAGTAGAAGACCTTGATGCCGCGCGCATGCAGCCCGGGCCCCAGACGGAAGTTGAAACCCGGCGAATCCACCAGCAGCGCGGCGTCCGGAGGGTTCTCGCGCACTTCGCGATTCAGAGTCCGGAACACTCCGCGTATCGCCGGGAGCCGCCTGAGCACGCCGGTGAAGCCGATCACCGCCAGGCGATCCATGGGCGCGAGGCGCTTCGCCCCGGCGGCCTCGAGCGCCGGACCCGTGACCCCGCGCGCGTCCACCTCGATCCGCGCGCGCAATGCCGTGAGCAGCCGGGCGGCGTGGAGATCGCCCGACGCTTCACCGGCGACGATCAGGAGACGGCGCTGGAGTGAGTCGCCCACTGCCGGGTTCGGGCCTTCATCGCGGCGCGCACCTCGGCCGCCACCGCGAGGGCCTCGCGCCCCGCCTCCGCAGACGCCGCACCCGTCCCCTCGCCGCGCAGCGAGCGCAGGAACGCGGTCAGCTCGAGCGTCAGGGGCTCGCCGGCATCCACCGGCAGCCGCCGGCGGGTGATCGCGCCCATGGCCGCGGCCAGGCCGAACGGCGCGGCGCGGCGCAACTGTTCGACATCCACGTGCAGCAGATCGCAGGTCTTCTCGAACAGGTCGATGGCGACGTAGGCGTCGTCCTGGAAGAACCGGATCCGGCGAAGACGTTCCTGCGACACCCGGCTCGCCGTCAGATTTGCGACCGCGCCGCTCTCGAACTCGAGCCGCGCGTTGGCGATGTCCTCGTTCTCGGACAGCACCGCCACGCCGACCGCCGAAATCTGCGCGGGCGACTCGCCGACGCGCGCGAGCACGAGGTCGATGTCGTGGATCATGAGATCGAACACCACGTCGATGTCGAGCGAGCGCGGCTGGAACAACGCGAGGCGGTGCGCCTCGACAAAGCGCGCCGACTTGAGGTGCGCGGCAGCGGCCACGAACGCCGGATTGAACCGCTCGACCTGGCCGATCTGGAGCTTCACACCCGCCTGCTGGGCCGCGGCGCGCATCGCATCGGCCTCTTCGACCGTGACCGCCATCGGCTTCTCCACCAGCGCGTGACGACCCGCCTTGGCCACGCGCTCGAACATCGCGCGGTGCGCGACCGTGGGCACCGCGACCGAAACCGCTTCGACCTCCGCCAGCAGCTCGTCGAGCGAGTCGAAAACCGCGCATCCGTGTTGCTGCGCCACCGAGCGCGAGCGCTCGGCATTCTCGTCGAACACCCCGACCAGCGTGGCCTCGGGGATCGCCTGATAGACGCGCGCGTGCTTCTCGCCCCAGGTGCCGACTCCCGCCACACCGACCCGAACCGGCTTCATCGCGTCAGCCCCCGCGTCGACGTCTCGGCAAAGCGTGCGAGGTGTTCCACCTCGGGATGGGCGGCGTAGCGATCGCGCAGAGCGGATACCGCCTCGCCGAGGTTCAGCCCTTCGCGAAACAACACCCGATACGCGCCGTTCAGGGCGTCCACCGTCTCCTTCCCGAACCCGCGGCGCTCGAGCCCGATCACGTTGATCCCGGCGAGACGCGGGGGGCTGCCGGCCAGCGTGATGTAGGGTGCCACGTCCTGCGGAATCCGCGAGCCGCCTCCGATCATCGCGTGGCAACCAATCCGAACGAACTGGTGAATCAGCGAACCGCCGCCGACGATCGCCCAGTCCTCGACCGTGACGTAGCCGGCGAACTGTACCGAGTTCGCCACCACCACATGACTGCCGAGCTGGCAATCGTGCGCGACATGCGAGTAGGCCATCAACAGGCACTCGCTGCCGATGCGCGTCGTCGCGCCCGGCTCGGTGGCCAAATTCGCGGTGACGAACTCGCGAACCTCGGTGCGATCACCGATCTCGAGGTACGACTCCTCGCCCGGATACTTGAGATCCTGGGGCGGGCTGCCGACCACCGCGCCATGATGGAGCTTGCAATCGCTGCCGATTCGGGCCCAGCCGGTGATCAGCGCGCACGAGCCGATCCGGGTGCGATCCCCGATCCGCGCATGGGGCCCGACCACCGTACCCGGGCCGACCTCGACGTCGGTTCCAAGCTGCGCGCCGGGATCCACCAGCGCGGCGGGATGAATGCGGGTGCTCACGTCCGGCGCCGATCCACGACCATCGCCAGCAGCTCGGCCTCGGCGACCAGCTGGTCGCCGACGAAGGCCTCGCCGCGCATTTTCGAGGTGCCCTTGCGCAACTTGAGCAGCGACAGATGGAAGCGAATCTGATCCCCAGGCGTGACCGGGCGGCGGAATTTCGCCGCGTCGATGCCCATGAAGTACATCAACTTGTCGTGCGGATCGTCGATCGAGTTGAGCAGCAGCAGTCCGCCCACCTGCGCCATCGCCTCGATGATCAGCACCGCCGGCATGATCGGGTGGCCCGGGAAGTGTCCCTGGAAGAAGGGCTCGTTGATGGTGACGTTCTTGATGCCTTCGATCCACTTCCCCTCCTCCAAGCCGGTGACGCGATCCACCAGCAGGAAGGGATACCGATGCGGAAGGATGTCCATCACCGCGGTGACGTCCCACTCGTCGGCCGGACTTCCCGGCCGGCGCCCGGGCAGCGGCAGGGTCTCCTTCAGGTGCTTGACGAACGCCACGTGGCTCTGGTGGCCAGCCTTGACCGCGGTCACGTGACCGAGCAGCGGTCCGCCGAGCAGCGACAGATCGCCGAGCAGATCCAGCACCTTGTGGCGCGCGAACTCGTCCGGATAGCGGAGCGGCTCGGGATTGCGCAGGCCGTTCTCCCCCACCACCACCGCGCTCTCGATGCGTCCGCCCTTGATCCAGCCAGCGGTGCGCAGAGCTTCGACGTCGCGCTCGAGCACGAAGGTGCGCGCCGGGGCGATCTCGCGCATGAAGGTCTCGTCGTCGATGTCGAAGGTCACGGTTTGCCGCCCGATCATCGGGTGGTCGTAGTCGATCTGGAAGGTAATGCGAAAGCCCTGAAATGGAACCGCCGACAGCGAGACCCCGTTCTCCGACCACACCACCGGCCGCGTCACCTTGAGGTGGCGGCGGGCCCGATCCTGCTCGACGAAGCCGGCGGATTGGAGAATGCGGGCGATCGGCGCGGCACTGCCGTCGGCCGGCTCGGGGATCTCCATGGTCGAGGTCTCGATCATCAGGTTGTCGATGCCGAGCCCGGCCACCGCCGCGAGCAGATGCTCCATGGTGTGGATCTGGACGCCGTTCTCCTGCAGGATGGTGCGGCGTCCGGCGCTGGGATCGAAGGCGGCGTTCTCGGGCCGCACCGTGACGGTGGGGCGGCCGGCCAGATCGGTGCGGACGAATCGAATTCCCGAGCCGACCACGGCGGGCTTGAAGGTCACCCGGCCCTTCTCGCCGGTGTGGAGCCCGACCCCCTCGAACGAGGCCTCGCGCTGGATGGTTCGCTGCGGCCGAGCGATCATCTCACTTCCTCGCGCTGAGCCTCCCGCTCGAGCTTCTCGATGCGCTCCTCGATGGTCTTGGTGCGCTGGAACAACTGCGGCAGCCGCTGCAGATAGGCGTTGAGCCGCTTGAACGCCGAAAGCGGCGCCGCCGGATAACCGAACACCGTGGCGTTGGCCGGCACCGATTTCGATACCCCGCTCTGCGCGCCGACCTGGGAGCCGCGTCCCAGGCGGATGTGCCCCACCAGCCCGGCCTGGCCGCCCACGGTGACGTAGTCCTCGAGCTCGGTGCTTCCCGAGATCCCCACCTGCGCCACGATGATGCAGTGCTTGCCGATCACCACGTTGTGGCCGATCTGGACCAGATTGTCGATCTTGGTGCCGTCGCCGATCCGGGTGCTCTCGGTGGTGGCGCGATCGATGGTGGTGTTGGCCCCGATCTCGACGTCGTCACCGATCTCGACGTTTCCGACCTGCGGGACCTTGTGATACTTCCCGGCGTCGAAGGCAAAGCCGAAGCCGTCGGCGCCGATCACTGCGCCGCTGTGGATGATGCACCGCTCCCCCACCACGCACTCTTCCCGCAGCGTGACGCGCGGGTAGAACACCGTTCCGGCGCCGACGCGGGACGCGACTCCCACGTAGCTGCCGGCCATGATCACGGCGCGCTCGCCAATCTGCGCATCCCGTTCGATCACGCAGTTCGGTCCGATCGAAACCTCGACGCCCAGTCGCGCCGAGGGGTCCACCACCGCGGAGGGGTGGATGCCGGCGGGCTGCCGAAAGGCATCGGGCCGGAAGATGCGCACCACCTTCTGGAACGCGAGATAGGGATTGTCGACGTGCAGCAGCGGCAGCAGAGAGGTGCGTGCGTCGCGCGAACAGATCACCGCCGAGGCGCGGGTCTCGGAGAGATAGGTGTCGTAACGCGAGTTGGCGAGGAAGGTGACGTCGCCGGGCTGAGCCTCGCGAATCCCGGCCACGCCGCGAATGACGGTCGAGCCGTCCCCCGCGACTTCGCCCCCGAGTTCGGCAGCCAGTTCGGCCAGCGTGCGCGTGATCATGCCTGCGACCCTCCCTGGAGGTTCACCGCATGCCGGCGGCGCGGGGCTCGCCCGGCCGGCCTCGATTGTCCCATGATGTGTCGAAGACTCAGTGAGTGGCTCCCGTGCTGCTGCGGAGCGCCAGCTCCTGCAGAACGGCCGATGTCAGATCCAGCGTCTTGTCCGCGTAAATGATGATGCCGCTCGCCGCGTCCAGCACCAGATCCAGCTGACGATCGGCTGCCAGCTTCTCGACCACCGAGCGAATCTGTCCGATGACTTCCTGAGTGGCCCGCTCGTTCTCCTGCGAAGCGCGACCCTGCGGCCCCCAGGTGTCCTGCACGAACTTCTCGTAATCGCTGATCGCCCGCTGCAGCGCTTCTTCCTTTTCCTGGCGTTTGGTGGCCGAGAGAATCGGACCCTGATCCCGGACCTCGGCCCGCAGCTGGTCCACGACCTTCTGCTTCTCGTCGGCCTCGCTGCGCCATCCCTGAACCTGCCGCTCGAAGCTCGCCTGCGCTTCCTGGGCGGCCTTGTACTCCTGGAAGATCCGAGACGAGTCAATATAGCCGATCTTCAGGTCCGAGGCGGCGGGCGACCGGGACGCCGAGAACGCCAGCGCCACGACCGCCACCAGCGCCGGCCCGAGAATCGGATGGAGACGCGAGCGCACGGGAGTCGTCACGTCAGAAGTTGACGTTTCCGAGCAGGAAGTGGCCCACGGCTTTGGGGTGATCGTCTCGATTGAATCCATATCCGTAGTCGAAGCCGATGTTGCCGAGCAGCGGGATCTCGAGGCGGAAGCCGATGCCGGCACCCATCTTGAGGTCGAACGGCTTGATCTCACTGAACAGATCCCAGGTGTTTCCCGCGTCGAAGAAGAACACACCGTGCAGCGGATTCACAATGGGGAACTGCTGCTCGACCGTATAGCTGGTGAAGAAGCGCCCACCGGGGTAGCGCACCGTGGAATTGGTGTAGCCGAGGGTGTCGCTGCGCGCCACCCCGAGACTGTCGATCACGATGCCAAGAATCGGGGTTCGCACCCGCTGGATGAACTTTTCCGGCACCACCATGTAGTCGTCGTAGCCGCGCAGCGGGTCGATGGTCGAGCCGCCGCCGAGCCGGAAGCGTTCGTATTCGGGCACCGGCTGCAGGCTGCTGAGTCCGAATTCGCCCAGCCATCCGGCACGCGCCCGCATCATGGTGGTGATGCCGCGCAGGATCGAAGGCATGTAGAGCCGCCCCTCGACCCGCTGCTTCTGGAAGTTCACGTTGCCCAGAAACGGACCGCCCGCCAGTTCGCTGCTGAGGGCGAGACGCGTGCCGCGCTTCGGGTACATCGGGTTGTCGGTGGTGTTGCGGAGAAAGTCGAATTCCATGCTGCTGGTGGTGGCCTGCTCGCCCCACTTGGTGCCGGTCAGCGCGAGTCGGTTCGCGTCGCTGAGCGTGCCGAGCGAGTCGAGCGTGACGCCTTCCAGGCGATACGTGATCGAGCCGCGCGAGTAGTCGGGCCAGGGGAGCGGCCGGCCGATCCGAACCGAGCCGCCGACGCGCTTCTCGCGATAGAGATCCTGATTGGTGGCGGTGTTGAACGCCGAGATGCCGAGCAGGGTCGGGGTGTCGTGGAACCACGGCTCGGTGAAACTCAGGAAATAGTTGTTGCTGGTCGCGCCCCGCTCCAGGTGCAGCTGCAGGCTCTGGCCGTTGCCGAGCACGTTGTTGTGACCCAGCTCGACGAACCCGGTGACGCCGGTCGCGCTGGTGTAGCCCGCACCCGCCGACGCGGTGCCGACCTGTTTCTCCTTCACCTTGAGCAGCACATCGACGTCGCTGGTCTCGGTCGGGCCGAAATCGATCGCCACGTCCTCGAAGATGCCGAGTCGCATGATGTCGTCCCGCGTCCGCATCAACGCCGATCGCCGGAAGCGATCGCCCTCGTGGATGTCGATCTCGCGACGGATCACTTTCTCGCGGGTCGCCTTGTTGCCGGAGATCACCACGTAGCGAACATTGGACGGATCGCCCTCGGTGATGTGAAAGGTGATGTCCACCAGCGAGTCGCGCAGGCTTTCCTGAGGTTCGATCTGGACGTACAGATAGCCGTGCTCGGCGTAGCTGCCGAACGCCTCGCCGCGCGCTCGGTCGATCTTGCTGGCGTCGTAGAGATCGCCGCTCTTGGGCTGCGGCACCTTGGCCAGGTCGGCCGGACCGATGACCTTGTTACCCTCCCAGCGCACGTTGCCGATGAAATACGGACGCCCCTCTTCGATCTTCACGTGCAGGATCAGGCGCCTGGGCTCGCTGCCCGGCAACAGCTCGTGCCCGGCCACGCGCATGTCCCGGTAGCCGTGGTCGTGATACCAGGTCTCGAGCTTCTCCTTGTCCTGCATCAGGTCTTCCTCTTTGACCTCGCCGCCGCCGAAGAAGCCCTTCTGGTGAGTCTTCATGTTCTTGCGCAGCCGCGCCTCGTTGAAGGCCGAGATCCCCTCGAAGGTGATGCGTTCGATCCTGACCTTCTCGCCCTCGCGAATCACGAATCGAAGGGCGAGCTGTCCCGGCCCGACGGTGGTGTCGGTCACCGCGTCGATCGCGGCCTGGGCGTAACCGTCGTCGCGATAGAGCTTGAGCAGCGTGTCCACCTGGCTGCGGGTCTGGACCGGCGAGTAACTCTCACCGACGTGGAGGAAGAGCTTCTTCTTCAGATCGTCTTCGCTCTTCTTGCGCTGACCGGTGAACTCGATCCTGGAGATCCTTCGCCGCTCGGCGACGTGGATCACGAGGTTCATGGTGTCGCCCTGCAGGTCCTTGTCGACCCACACGTCCTCGAACACGCCGAGCGCGAACAGCTTGCGCATGCCGCGGCGCACCGCATCCTCGCTGTAGCGCGTGCCGGGCACCACCTCGAACGAACGGATGATGCGCGTGGTGTCGGTGATGGTGTTGCCGACCACCGTGATCGCGCCGACCACCGGCGGCTCGGCGTCGGAGCGCTCCGGCGCCGGCGACTGTGCGGTCGCCGGCGCCGAGAGGAGCGTGAGGAGGAGCGGTAGGACCGCGCTAACGACCCGGGACCGCAGGAGCGGGAGCCTCCGCAGGTTTCTGGGCGGCAGCGGGCTCGAAGGCGAGCTCGTCGCTGCGGCGCTCCACGCAGATGCCGGCGCCGCCAGGAAGCTGCCCGCGCAGGATGAATTCCGCGAGCGGATCCTCCAGCAGTCGCTGAATGGCCCGCTTGAGGGGGCGCGCTCCCAGCGCCGGGTCGAACCCCTTGTCGATGAGGAGCTCGATCGCCTCGGGTTGAATCTCGAGTTGAATCTCTTGTGCACGCAGTCGCTCCTTGACCTGACCCAAGAGGATCTGAACGATGTTGGCCATGTCCTCGCGGCTGAGCGCGTGGAACACGATCACGTCGTCGACCCGGTTGAGGAACTCCGGATTGAAGGTGCGCTTGAGTTCGTCCTGGACGGTGCTCTTGATCGCCGCGAACTGCTGAGCGCCGGCCGCCGCCTGTTTGAAGCCCAGGTTGCGCGCGCCCGTGACGATCTGCCGGCCGCCCAGATTCGAAGTCATGATGATGACGGTGTTCTTGAAGTCCACGCGCCGACGGGAGCTGTCGGTGAGGACGCCGTCATCCAGCACCTGCAAGAGCACATTGAATACGTCGGGATGCGCCTTCTCGATCTCGTCGAGCAGCACCACCGAATAGGGCTTACGGCGCACCTTCTCGGTGAGTTGCCCGCCCTCCTCATACCCCACGTAGCCCGGCGGTGCTCCCACCAGGCGCGAAACCGAGAATTTCTCCATGTACTCCGACATGTCAATCCGAATGAGCGCGTCTTCGTCATCGAAAAGAAAAGCCGCGAGCGCCCGCGCCAGCTCGGTCTTGCCCACGCCGGTGGGACCCAGGAAGATGAACGAACCGATTGGACGCTTGGGATCGCGCAGGCCGACTCGATTGCGGCGCACCGCGCGGGACACGGCCGCGACCGCTTCGGCCTGCCCCACCACGCGCCTGCCGAGTTCGTCCTCCATGCGCAGGAGCTTTTGAGTTTCCTCCTCGGCCAGCTTCACGACCGGGATCCCGGTCATCACCGAGAGCACCGAGGCGATCAGCTCTTCGTCGACCTGAACTTCCTTGTCGCGCTTGGACTCCGACCACGACTTCTTGAGCTCGTTGCGGCGCGCGCGCAGCTCCTTCTCGCGGTCGCGCAGCCGGGCGGCCTTCTCGTACTCCTGGCCACGGATCGCCGATTCCTTCTCCTTGATGACCTCCTCGAGCTTCTTCTCGAGCTCGTGGATCTCGGAGGGCACGGTGCTCACCGACAGGCGCGCGCGCGCGCACGCCTCGTCGATCACGTCGATGGCCTTGTCCGGGAAGAACCGGTCGTTCATGTAGCGATCGGCGAGCTTGACCGCCTGGACCACCGCGCTATCAGTGATCTTGACACCGTGGTGCGCCTCGTACTTGTCGCGCAGCCCGTTCAGGATCGCGATCGTGTCCTGAATGCTCGGCTGGTCCACCATCACCGGCTGGAAGCGGCGCTCGAGCGCGCCGTCCTTCTCGATGTACTTGCGGTACTCGTCGAGGGTGGTGGCGCCGATGCACTGGAGCTCGCCGCGTGCCAGAGCCGGCTTGAGCATGTTGCTCGCGTCGATCGCGCCCTCCGCGCCGCCCGCGCCGACGATGGTGTGCAGCTCGTCGATGAAGATCACGGTGTCCTTCGATTCCCGGATCTCGTTCATCACCGTCTTCAGGCGCTCTTCGAACTGACCGCGATACTTGGTGCCGGCCACCACCGCCGCCAGGTCGAGCGTGACGATGCGCTTGTTCTTGAGGCTCTCCGGCACCTGCGCCGAGACGATCCGCTGCGCCAGCCCCTCGGCGATCGCGGTCTTGCCGACGCCCGGCTCGCCGATCAGCACCGGATTGTTCTTCTTGCGACGCGATAGCACCTGGATGACGCGCTCGATCTCCTTGTCGCGGCCGATCACCGGATCCAGCTTGCCCTCGCGCGCCAGCTGGGTGAGGTCGCGACCGAACTGATTGAGGGCCGGGGTCTCCGGACGCTCCTCGCGCTCGGCACTGCTGCTCGAAGACGGCGTGCCGCCCAGGAGCTTCAGGGTCTCTTCGCGCACGCGCTTGCGGTCCACGCCCAGCTCGAGCAGCACCTTGGCGGCTACGCCTTCGCCTTCGCGAATCAGCCCCAGCAACAGGTGCTCGGTGCCGACGTAGTTGTGACCCAGCGATCGAGCTTCCTCGACGGCCAGCTCCAGCACGCGCTTCGCGCGCGGCGTGAAGGGGATCTCGCCAATGGTCATGGTGCCGCCGGAGGCGCTCACCATGTTCTCGACTTCCTGGCGAATGCGATCGAGATCGAGCCCCAGATTGTTCAGCACGGTGGCCGCGATGCCCTCGCCCTCGCGAATCACACCCAGCAACAGATGCTCGGTGCCGATGTAGTCGTGCTGGAGCCTCGCCGCTTCCTCGCGCGCGAGGTAGATGACCTTTCGCACCCGCTCCGTGAATTTGTCATGCATGGCGTTGCTCTCGTTCCCTGGAGGGGAGCCCGCGGCCACCGACCGGTGGTCGCCGCTCCCACGCCTGTAGTTTTCGGCTTCGCTATTCGCGATTCGGCCGGCGCCGGCGCGGCTCTTCCCGCTCCGCGGCCGCCAGCCTCTCGCGCACCACATCCGCGCGCACCACGTTGCGCTCGGCCGGCTGAAGCTGCCCGCCATGAGCGCGCTGGAGGTGCGCAGGCTGCGTGATCACCAGCAATTCATTGAGCACTCCGAGCGGGCAGAGGCCGTTCAGGCCCAGGGCCACGCCGAAGCGCACCGCCGAACACAAATTGATGACTTCGCGGGTCTGAATGGAGCGACAATGACGCAGCGTGCCGTAGGCCCGCCACACCTTGTCCTCCACCTGGACTCGCGCATCCCGCATCATACGCTCGCGCGCCTTTTCCTCCCAGCCGATGATCTGGCGGGTCACGCGATCGAGTTGCTCGATGGAATCGTGTTCGCCGCGACCGAGGGTGGTCTGATTCGAGATCTGGAACAGATTGCCCATCACCTCGCTGTGCTCGCCGTACAGGCCGCGCACGTTGAGCCCCACCTGCGCCACGCTCTTCAAGACCCGCTGGATCTCCTCGAGCAGCACCAGCGCCGGCAGGTGGATGAGCACCGAGGCACGCAGTCCGGTGCCGGCGTTGGTCGGGCACGAGGTGAGATAGCCGATCTCTTCCGAGAACGCGTAGTCGAGACCCTGCTCGAGCTCGTCGTCGGCGTCGTCGGCCAGCGACCAGGCCTCCGCCAGCTGGAACCCGGCGGCCATCGATTGAAGCCGCAGGTGATCCTCCTCGTTGATCATCAGCGACAGGCGCTGGTCCGAACCGATCAGGATTCCACGCGGGCGCACGCCGTCGCCCAGCTCGTGACTGACCAGGTGGCGCTCGACCAGGATCTGCCGCTCGACCGGCTCCAGCTCGTTCATGCGCAGCATCAGCCCGCCTTCGAACGATGCGGCGCGCTGAGCCGCGCCGGTCACGCTCATCATCACGCCCTGGAGCTGCTCGTCGCGGGCGCGATGCGTGAACGGCACGCTCTGCAGATTGCGGGCGAGGCGCATGCGCGTCGACAGCACCATCTCGGCGTGCGGGCCATCGCCGGAGAGCCAGGGGCTCGGTCGCGACAGCAGGTCGCCGAAGTCGGCGGGCGGATTGGGACGCTCCGCGCTCACGAGCGCCCCTCCGCCGGATCGGTCGTCACCTGCGCTTCGCGCTCCAGGCGGCGAATCTCGTCGCGAATGCTGGCGGCGCGTTCGAAGTCCTCGCGCTCGACGGCGCGTTGCAGCTCGTCGTGAAGGCGCTGGATCTGCCGGGTGCGGGTGGCGCCGGCATGATCGCGCGCCGGCTTCTTGCCCTTGTGGCGGGTGTCGCCGTGGATCCTGCGCAGCAGCGGCCGGAGCTGGAACTGGAAGGCGGCGTAACACTCGGCGCAGCCCAGGCGGCCGGTCTCCTTGAAGGCCGAATACAGCATGCCGCAGCGCGGGCACTGGACGTGCCCGACGCGCTCCTCCTCGGTCGAGGTCATGCCGTCCACCATGCCCGCCAGCAGGTCGGCGATGTCGAACTTGTGCTTCTTCGCCGAGGCGTGCATGCCCTTTTCCTCCGCGCAGCGATCGCACACGTGGATCTCGGACATCTTGTTGTCCTGGATCTCCGTGAAGTGCACGGTGGCCGGGCTCTTGCCGCAGATCTGACAGAGCATGAATCGATGATCCTCTATTCCATGGGACGCAGGCGGCCCGCTTCGAGCTTGAGCACTCGATCGGCGGCCGACGCCAGGCGTTCGTTGTGGGTGGCGATGACGAAAGTTTGATGTCGCTCGCGACAGAGGGTTGTCAGGAGCTGGTGGAGTTCCTGTGCGGTCTGGGAGTCGAGGTTTCCGCTGGGTTCGTCCGCCAGGACCAGATCCGGCGACGCCGCCAGCGCCCTCGCCACCGCCACGCGCTGGGCCTCGCCACCCGAGAGTTCGGCCGGGCGATGATCGCGCCAACCCGAGAGCGAGAGCACGCCGAGCAGCTCCCGGGCCCGCGCCCGGGCTTCGAGGGTGGACTGACCCGTCATCAGGAGTGGCATCATGACGTTCTCCTCGGCGCTGAACTCCGGCAGCAGATGGTGGAACTGGAACACGAATCCGATCCGCCGGGCCCGAATCCGGGCCAGCTCCGGGGCGGACAGTCCTTCCAGCCTGCGACCCTCCAACTCGACGGTGCCCGCGTCGGGCCGGTCAAGTGTCCCAAGAATGTTCAGCAGGGTGCTCTTGCCCGAACCCGAAGCTCCGACGATAGCCAGAAGCATGCCGCGCGTGACCTCGAGATCGAGCCCTCGCAGTACCTCGAGCACCTCGTGCCCGTGGCGGTAGCGTTTCTCGAGCCCGCGTGCCACCAGAACGGGAGTCGAGTCCGATACTGTCCTATTCACAGTGAGTTATCTCAATCGCCTGAGCCACGGCTTCACACCGGGCCGCGGATGGCTTCGACCGGGTCGAGTCGGGAGGCCCGCCAGGCGGGATAGAGGGCGGCGATCAGGCACAGGGACAGGGCGGCCAGAATCACGGCGGCGAAGTCGCCCCATTCTGGCCGAACCGGCAGGCGTTCGATGAAGTAGACGTCACCCGGAAGCTTCACGAACGGGTAGCGGCGCAGGATCTCGATGAGCGTCACCCCGAGCGTGGCGCCAAGGAAGGTGCCGGCAGCGCCGATCAGCAGTCCCTTCCAGAGGAACACGCGCAGCACCAGGCCGTCCGAGGCCCCGAGCGACTTGAGCACCCCGATGTCGCGGCGCTTCTCGAGCACCACCATGAACAGCGTGCTGACGATGTTGAAGGTCGCGACCACCACGATCAGAGCGAGGATCACGAACATCACCACCTTCTCGAGCTTCATCCAGGTGAACAGATTCCGATTGAGCTCGATCCAGTTGTTGCTGCGCAGATCGGGGCGATGCAGCGCCGCCAGGATCCGCGCCGCCATGCGCGGCGCGTCGAACATGTCGTCGAGCCGGATCTCGAGCCCGGTGACACCGTCCTGGTAGCCGAAGAAATCCTGAGCCGCCGGGAGCGAGGTGAAGCCGAAGCTCGAATCGTAGGTGTAGAGCCCCGAGGTGAAGATCCCGACCACCTGGAAGGCGCGCAATTTGGGAGCGAAACCCATCGCCGAGTTCCGGGCGCCGACCATCGAGACCAGCGTCACGCGCTGGCCGGGCCCGGTGCCGAGCCGGGCCGCGAGCTCCGAGCCCAGCACGATGCCGGGAGCGCCCCCGGGCGTCATGCGCGGAATCGAATCGAGCGGCGGCTCGATGTGCTTGCCGATGGTGGTGACGGTGCGTTCGGCGCGGAGATCCACACCCTTCACCACCAGGCCCTCGGTGAGGCCTTCATGGAAGACGATCGCCTTGGTGTAGACGAAGGGCGCGACGCCGGCGACCCCCGGAAGCTTCGCGACGCTGGCGGCCAGCGGATCGGCGTCCTTGACCGCCGCGGTGTTCTCCCCCAGCAGCACGACGTGGGCGTCGGTGCCGGCGATGCGGGTCTGGACCTCGCTCTCGAAGCCGTTCATCACCGCCAGCACGGTGAGCAACGCGGTGACCCCGACCGTAACCCCGCCGATCGAAATCCCGGTGAGCAGCGAGATGAATCCGCTCTGTCGCCGGGTGCGCAGATAGCGCCCGGCGATCCACAGGGAGAGTCTCACCGCGACGGCGCCTCGGAGGGTTCGGCCTCCTCTTCGTCGTGAGGCTCGGCGCGGCCCTCCTCGGGCCGGAGCTGCGGGAACAGGATCACATCGCGGATCGACCGCTGGTCGGTGACCAGCATGGCCAGCCGATCGATGCCGATGCCGACCCCGCCGGTCGGCGGCATGCCGTACTCGAGCGCGCGCAGGTAGTCGAGGTCCATGGGATGCGCCTCTTCGTCGCCGCTCGCGCGGCGCTGCGCCTGCGCCTCGAACGCGGCGCGCTGCGCTTCGGGGTCGTTCTGCTCGGAAAAGGCGTTGGCCAGCTCCATCCCGGCGATGAACAGCTCGAAGCGCTCGACCACTCCGGGCCGGGTGCGGCTCGGCCTCGCGAGCGGCGAGATCTCGATCGGGTGATCGATCACGAAGGTGGGGCGAACGAGCCCCGGCTGCACCAGTTCGCCGAACAGCTCGTCCAGCAGCCCGCCGGCGCCGGTGCCGGGACGCGCGCCGAGCCCGTGGCGCGCGGCGATCTGCTCGAGCCGCGAACGGTCGAGATCGTGGACCGGCTCCCCGACCTTCTCGCTCACCGCGTCCAGCATCGAGAGCCGCGGCCAGGGCGGCGTGAAGTCGAGCGTGCCGCCGTCGTGAGGAAGCACGGTCCCGCCCCGCACCCGGCGGATCGCGTCAGTGACGAGGGCCTCGGTCAGCGCCATCATGTCGTGGACGTCGGCGAACGCCTGGTAGTACTCGAGGATCGTGAACTCGGGGTTGTGCGAGCGATCCATGCCCTCGTTGCGGAAGTTGCGAGAGAACTCGAACACGCGATCGAGTCCGCCCACAATCAGGCGCTTGAGATAGAGCTCGTCGGAGATCCGCAGGTAGAGATCCATGTCGAGCGCGAGGTGGCGGGTCACGAATGGCCGCGCGAAAGCGCCGCCGTAGAGCGGCTGCAGCACCGGCGTCTCGACCTCCAGGTAGCCGTGCGCGGTCAGCCCGTCGCGCAGCGCGGCGATCATGGCGCTGCGCCGCCGAAACACCTCGCGCACCTCAAGGTTCATGAACAGGTCGGCGTAGCGCTGGCGGAAGCGGGTTTCGGGCTCGCGCAGCCCGTGCCACTTCTCGGGCAGCGGGCGCATGGACTTGGCCAGCAGTTCCAGCATGTCGACGCGCACCGTGATCTCGCCGGTACGGGTGCGGAACAGCGGGCCCTCCACCCCGATCCAGTCGCCGACGTCGAGCAGCTCGTATCGCGCGAACTGTTCGCCGAGCTGATCGGCGCGGAAGTAGAGCTGGATCCTGCCGGAGCGGTCGAGCAGGTGCGCGAATCCCGCCTTGCCGTGGCCGCGCAGCGCCATGACCCGGCCGGCGACGCGCACGCGCTCGCCCGGCTCGGAGGTCACCGCCTCGCCGCGCGCCAGACACTGCGCGGCGTCGTGCGTGACGTCGAAACGATAGGCATAGGGCGGCACGCCCAGAGCCCGCCAGCGCTCGAGCTTCTCCTGCCTCTGCCGCATCAATTCGGCGAGCGACATTCGGCTAGACCCTTTCGGGGAAGGGAAGCGGGCGGTGGATCTCTTCGAGACTCAGTTTGCTCGCCCCGGGATCCACCGTGACCGGATACCTGCCGGTGAAGCAGGCGCGGCAGAACTGCTGGCCGTCCTGCTCGCAGGCCAGCAGTCCCTCGAGCGAGAGATAGCCGATCGAATCGGCGCCCAGGAACTCGCGGATCTCCTCGGGAGTCTTGAGCGCGGCGATCAGCTCGCGCCGACTCGGCGTGTCGATCCCGTAGAAGCAGGGATGCGTCACCGGCGGAGAACCCACCCGGAAGTGCACGGCTTCGGCGCCGTTCCGCCGCAGCATGCGCACCAGCTTGCGCGAGGTGGTGCCACGCACGATCGAATCGTCCACCAGCACCACGCGCTTCCCGGCCAGCACCTCACGCACCGGATTGAACTTCACGCGAACGCTCGAGTCGCGGCCGGCCTGCTGCGGCTGGATGAAGGTGCGACCGACGTAGTGATTGCGGATCAGGCCGAGCTCGAAGGGGATGCCGGTGGCTTCGCTGTAGCCGAGCGCGATCGAATTGCTCGAGTCGGGCACCGCGATCACCACGTCGCCGGCGGCCGGGTGCTCGCGCGCCAGCTGGTGTCCGATGCGGCGCCGCACCCGATCCACGGTGACGCCGAACACCCGGCTGTCGGGGCGCGAGAAGTAGATGTGCTCGAACACGCACTGGCGCAGCGGCTCCTGGGGTTCGAAGGGCCGGATCGAGCGCATGCCGTGCGGATCGATCCGCACCAGCTCGCCGGCAGCGACGTCGCGCACGTAGTCGGCCGCAACCAGATCGAGCGCGCAGGTCTCGCTCGCGACCACATAGCCATCGCCCAGCCTGCCGATGCACAGCGGCCGGAATCCGTGCGGGTCGCGCAGCGCGAACACCGCCTCGCGCGTCAGCACGACCAGCGAATAGGCGCCGCGCACCTGCTTCGCGGCCTCGATCAACGCCACCTGGGGATCGTCCGATCCCGACAGCGCCATCAGGTGCAGGAAGATCTCGGTGTCGAGCGTGGTCTGGAAGATCGAGCCGGCCGACTCGAGCGAACGCCGCAGCTCGCTCGAATTGACCAGATTGCCGTTGTGAGCGAGGGCCAGCGGCCCGCCGCGATAGACCACCATCAGCGGCTGGGTGTTCTCGCGGGTCAGCGCCCCGGTCGTGGAATAGCGGTTGTGCCCGATGCCCATCGAGCCGGGGAGCCGCGCGACCTCGGCATCGCCGAACACGTCGGAAACCAGCCCCAGACCCCGGTGCGCGTGGAACTCGCCGCGCTCATCGCAGGCCACGATGCCGGCCGATTCCTGGCCGCGATGCTGAAGCGCGTGGAGCCCCAGGCACACCACCTCCGCCGCGCGCGGTACGCCCACCGCCGCGAAAACCCCGCATTCCTCGCGCCAGACCTTGTCCGGCGACCAGCCGCGGTTCATCGTCTCCCCTTTCGCGCGCGCTCCGGCCGGGCCTGATCCAGCCAGGGCACCGGCACCGTGGCCGAAGCGAGCTCGCGATCCTGCGAATGGGGATTGCAGAGCAACCCGTGATGACGGTCGCGCAGCTCGACCAGCTCGCCGAGCAGCGCGGTCGCCGTCTCGGCGGATTCCGGCGTCACCAGCCACACCGTGGCCTCGCGAACTTGCACCGGATCACCCGTGACATGACGCCACCAGCGCTCCGCCGCGGCGCGACGCTCCCCTCCGCGCTCGCGGATCAGCACCAGGCGTTCCTCGGCGGAGCCCGGCGTGAGGTCGGCCGTCGACTGGCGCAGGAACACGCGCTCCTTGTGAGGGTTGTAGAACTGCGTGGATTCATGAAGCCGTTCGCCCACATCCCATCCTTCCTTCAGCGGTCCGGTGATTTCCATCAGCCGCATGCGCCGCAGCGAGCGCAGCCGAAGCGACGCCGGGAGCGTGCGGCGTGCGACCTCGAGCGCCGACAGCGCCTCGGGATCGTCGGCGATCGGCTCGATCCACGCCTGGACCGTGCGTGACGGCCTCGCCTCCCGCGTTACTCCTGCCGGTCCCGTCCTCGCCGTCATGCGCGCTCCAGATACTGACGCAGTCCCTCGAACAGAGCCAGCCCGGGCCCCCGGGCATCCGCGTCGGGAGAGCCGCTGCCGGCCCACGCATCGTAGCGTTCCCCCCACGCGCCGCCGACCTCGCGGCCCAGGCCGCCGAGATCCTGGGCGCGCTCGGGGTGCGGCATCAGCGCCAGCACGTTGCCGCGGCGGTTGCAGACGGCCGCGATCGCGTGAGGAGAGCCGTTGGGATTGTCCGGGAAATCGTCGGCGAGCCCGCCGTCGGCCGAGGCGTAGCGGAGCGGCACCTGTCCACCGCGCAGTAGCGCCGCGAGCCGCTCGGGGCTCCGCGACGCGAAGCGTCCTTCGCCGTGAGCGACCGGCATCGCCAGAACGGTTCCCGGCTCGAGCGAGCGCGTGAACACGCAGGGGCTCTCCTCGACGCGCAGGTGGATCCAGCGGGCGTAGTAACCCACCCGATGTTTCATGCGGTTGCGCGCCAGCGCCAGCTCGACCGGCCCCTCGCTCGGCACCAGGCCGGCCTCGACCAGCACCTGAGCGCCGTTGCAGATGCCGAGCACCGGTTTGCCGCGCGCGGCTTCCTCGGCCAGTACCTCGAGGCTCGCCTCCTTGGCCGCCAGCGCGCCGGCGCGCACGCGATCCTGATAGGCGAAACCTCCGGGCAGCACGAATGCCTGATAGTCGCGCAGGCGATCCGCCGGCAGCGACCACGGATGCACCTGGGCGGAAAGTCCCACGCGCTCGAGCGCGCGCACGCTTTCCGCTTCGCAGTTGGTGCCGGGAATCTGCACCACCGCCACGCGTGCGCTCACAGCGACTCCTCGTTCCACAGCCGCGGCAGGGCGCGATGCACCGCGGCCTCGAGCTCGTCGCGGCTCCATGCCTCGCGCCCGCCCTCCGGCAGCCGAACGCGCAGGCGGCCGTGCGCCGCGACGCTCCCCAGCGGCCAGGCCAGCAGCGAGCGTTCGCGCGCCGCCTGGAAGAGGCGCGTGGCGCGTTCGGGGCGCACGGCGAACACGATGCCCGGCTGCTCGCTGAACAGCGCGGGCAGCGGCTCCGCCTCGAGCGAGCCGAAATCCACGTCGCCGCCCAGCGCTCGATCCGCGGGGCCGGCCAGCATCATCTCGACCAGCGCGACCAGCAGCCCGCCATCCGACACGTCGTGTGCGGCGCTCACCCAGCGGCCCTCGGCGGCGCGCACCGCCAGCTCCTGCAGCCGCGCCTCGCGTTCGAGATCGAGCGAGGGCGGCGCGCCGCCCTTGTGGCCCAGCAGCTCGCGCGCGAAGCTCGAGCCGCTGAGATCGTCGCGCGGTTCCCCAACGAACACCAGGAAGTCTCCCGGACGCCGCCAGCCCTGGCCGACCGCGTGCGCGACGCTCGAGAGCACACCCGCGCACATCACGATCGGCGAGGCCGGAATCGCCCGATCGCCCGACTGGTTGTAGAGGCTGACATTGCCGCTCACGTAGGGCAGCGGATGGCCCGCGGCGGCCAGGCCGCCGAGCTTCTCGGCCGCCACCGCCAGTCCTTCGAGCGTCGCCTCCAAATCGCCCATCACTTCCGGATTCTCGGGATGTCCGAAGTTGAGGCAGTCGGTGAGCGCCCACGGCCGCCCGCCCACGCACGCGACGTTGCGGGCCGCCTCGGCGACCGCATGGCGCGCCCCGAGCTCGGGATCGCTCCCGCACCAGAACGGATTGCCTCCCACCGCGACCGCGACGCCGAGCGCGCGATCGGGGGCGACCCGGATTACCGCGGCATCCCCTTCACCGGGGCGAAGCCAGGTGCGGCCCTGCACCTCGCTGTCGTAGTGGCGGAACAGGTATTCGCGCGAGCCGAGGTGGACGCCGCGCAGCAGGCGCAGCAGCGCGCCGCGCACCGCCGGCCCGCGTCGGCGCGGCAAGCGCGGGCGCCGCGGCGCGCGCCGCCGGGCCGGGCGCTGCACCCGGCGTCCGGTGGTGATGGCTTCCACCGCGCAGTCCACCAGCGGCTCGCCGCGCCAGGTCACCCGGTAGCGTCCGTCGTCGGTGGCGACCCCGATCTCGCGCGCGCCGGCGCCCGGGAACATGCGCGGAAGATCGAACTCGCGGTTGTAGAGATCGCACAGCTCGGCGGCGAAGCTCTGCGGCACCACCCAGCAATAGCGCTCCTGCGTCTCGGCGCACAGCAGCACTTCAGGCGGAAGCCGGCGCCCCACCACGTGAACCTCGTCGAGGCGAATGTGAGCGCCGCGGCCGCCGGCGGCGGCGAGCTCGCTGGTCGCGCAGGCCACCCCGCCCGCGCCGAGATCCTTGAACCCGACCGGGATGCCACGCGAGCGGATGCGCTGGAAGGCGGCGTCGTTGGCGACGTGCAATACGCGCTTCAGAAACGGATCGGGGAGCTGGACGGCGCCGCGCTGATCGCTCTGGCCCAGCTCGCCGGAGGCGAACGAGGCGCCGCCAAAGCCACTCTCGTCGGTGGGCTTGCCGATCAGCACGAAGCTCCACGGCCCGGGACCCTCGGGAACCCGGCTGCGCAGCACGCCGTCGCGCGGCGCCAGTCCGAGCGCCATGACGTTGACCAGGCAGTTCCGGTCGAAGCCGCCGTCGAACACTACGTCGCCACCCAGATTCGGGACGCCGAGCGCGTTGCCGTAGTCGGCGATGCCCTGCACCGCACCCCGCACCACGTCGCGCACGTGAACCTCGCCGCGCGGATCGCCGAAGCGCAACGAATCGAGCACGCCGATGACCTGGGCGCCCATGCAGCCAACGTCCCGGACGATGCCCCCGACGCCGGTCGCCGCGCCTTCCACCGGCAGCACCTGGCTGGGGTGATTGTGGCTCTCGTGCGCCAGCACCAGCGCCAGGTCCTCGCAGGGCGCGGGCAGCGCCACCACGCCGGCGTCCTCGCCCGGCCCGAGGATCACCTGCGGCGCCTGAGTGGGCAGCCGTCGCAGCAGGTGCCGCGTGGACTTGTAGGAACAGTGTTCGCTCCACAGGATTCCGAACAGCACCGCCTCCGCCCAGCTCGGGGCGCGGCCGAGCAGGCTCGAGAGCAGCACCACTTCCTCGGGCTCGAGGCGAACCCCGCGCCCCTGGAGTCGCGCCGATACCGCCGCCGGGTCGCGCGCCTCCTCGAGTGTCCACCCGTGACTCTCGAGCCCGAGCGTCATCGCGGGGCCGCGGCGCGCGCGTAGAGCGCATCGAGGTGGCGGAAGAACGGTTCGAACGTGAAGCACGCTTCCAGTTCTTCGCTCGAGAGCCGCGCACGCACCGCGGGGTCGCGCGACAACGCCTCGCGGAACGCCGGGCCGCCATCCAGCGCGGCCAGCGCGTGTTGCTGCACGATTCGATAGGCTTCGTCGCGCGGCAGGCCGTGATCGGTGAGCGCCAGCAGCACGCGCTGCGAATACACCAGGCCGCCGCCGGCCTCGAGATTGGCGCGCATCCGCCGCTCGTCCACCACCAGCCGAGACAGGATGTCGTCGAGCTCGGCGAGCATGAAGTCCACCACCTCGAAGGCATCGGGAAGGATCACGCGCTCGGCCGACGAGTGGCTGATGTCGCGCTCGTGCCAGAGCGGCTGATTCTCGAATCCCACCATGGCGTACCCGCGCACCAGACGGGCCAGCCCGGCGATGCGCTCGCTGCGCACCGGATTCCTCTTGTGCGGCATCGCCGATGAGCCCTTCTGTCCCGCTCCGAACGGCTCCGCCGCCTCGCGCACTTCCGAGCGCTGCAGGTGGCGGATCTCGGTGGCGATCTTCTCGAGCGTACCGGCCAGCACCGCGAACGTCGCCAGCAACGCCGCATGACGATCGCGCTGCACCACCTGATTCGCAACCGGCTCGGGCTCGAGCCCGAGCTTGGCCAACGCCTGCTCCTCGATCGCGGGCTCGAGATGGGCGAGGGTGCCGACCGCGCCCGAAAACTTGCCGACTGCGAGGTCGCGCGCCGCCGCGCCGAGCCGGCGCTCGGAGCGGCCCAGCTCTTCGCTCCACACCAGGCACTTGAGTCCGAAACTGATCGGCTCGGCGTGGATGCCGTGGGTACGCCCCGCCATCGCGGTGTGGCGATGGCGCTGAGCCAGATTCCAGCAGGTGCCGCGCAACGCCGCGAGCCCGCTCGAGACCTGCCGTGATGCCTCCTGGAGCTGGAGGGCGAGCGCGGTGTCCACCAGATCCGACGACGTGAGCCCGGCGTGGAGGTGGCGCGCTCCATCGCCCGCGGATTCGGCGAGCATGGTGAGGAACGCGATGACGTCGTGATGGACTTCGGCTTCGATCGCCTGCATGCGGGCCGCGTCGAGACGCGCGCGCGCGCGGATCCCGGCGACGGTGCCGGCCGGGACCTCGCCGCGCGTCTCGCGAACGCCGGTGACCGCGAGCTCGACCTCGAGCCAGAGCTCGAGCCGGTGCGCGTCGGTCCAGATCCGGCGCATCTCGGGCCGCGAATAGCGTTCGATCACCTGTCGTCTCCGGGCAACTCGGCGAGCACCACCTTGAGATCCAGGCGCTTGCCGCGACGCTCCACCCACAGGTCGAGCGTGTCGCCGACCTGCAGCCCGTAGATGCCGCGCTGCGCGTCCTCGATGTCGTCCACCACCACCCCGTTGACGCGGCGCACGCGATCGCTCACCTCAACTCCCGCCTGGTCGGCCGGCCCGCCCTTGGTGACCCGCGTCACCACTACCCCCGAATCGTCGTCCCAGCCGAGACGCTGCGCCAGCTCGGGCGTGACGGCCTGGATCTGCATTCCGGGCCACGCGGTACGCACCCGGCCGTACTTCTCGACCTCGCTCAACACCTGCCGGGCGAGATCGATCGGGATCGCGAAGCCGATGCCGAGCGAACCTCCGCCGCGCGTGAAGATGAACGTGTTGATGCCGATCACTTCGCCGTCGGCATTCACCAGCGGGCCGCCGCTGTTGCCGGGATTGATGGCGGCGTCGGTCTGAATCATGTTCTTGTAGACGCCGGTGTCGGTCGCTTCCGACTTGATGTCGCGTCGCGTCGCGCTGATGACGCCCGCGGTCACGGTGGGCTGCGGATCGTTGAGCAGGTAGCCAAACGGATTGCCGATCGCGATCGCCCATTCGCCGACCACCAGCCGGTCACTGTCGCCGAGCGGCGCGACCGGCAGCCTGGCGGCCTCGACCTTCACCACCGCCAGGTCGTAAATCGAGGAACTGCCCAGCACCTTGCCGGGCAGCTGGCGGCCATCGGCCAGGCTCACGGTGATCTGCTCGGCATCGCGGACCACGTGCTCGTTGGTCAGCACCAGCCCCTTCGGATCCACGATCACGCCCGAACCCAGGCTGGGAATCCGCTGGCGCTGCTCGACGTAGGGAGCGAAGCGATCCCAGAACTCGTCGTGGAACATGCCGCCGAACGGGTCGGCGCGCACCACGCGCGTCGAGATCACGTTGACCGTCACCACCGCCGGGCTCACGCGTTGCGCCGCGGTCACGATCGCGGTGCGGCGCGACGCCGGAATGCTCGCGACCTCGCCGGAGTCGGCCCGGGTCGGCAGCGGAGGCAGCAGGCACGCCAGCGACAGCAGCGCCGCGGGGGCTCGCAGAGCTCGGAATCGGCGCGTGTCTTTCATTCCGCGGCTCCCCGGGATCCGTAGAAGACTTCCTCGAGGCACAATCCCTGGGGCGGCGCGGTGACTCCGGCGCGCGCGCGATCGCGAGCCTCGAGCACCGCGCGCATCTCGCCGGCGGGATCGGAAGTCGTGGACGCCGCCAGCGCCGTGCCGACCAGCGTGCGCACCATGTGATAGAGAAAGTGATCCGCGACCACGTCGAGTCGCAGGCCACCTTCCCAGCGCGTCCAGCGCGCGCGATCGATGCGGCATTCCAGGTTTCGCGACGGGCTTCCCGACGACTCGAATGAGCGGCAATCGTGACGACCCTCCAGCGCCCGTGTGGCCCGGTCGAGCGCCGGGGCGTCGACGGGTACCCCGGGCTGCCAGGCGAAGCGGCTCCACAGGACGTCCTCACGATCGAGCAGTCGGTAGGCGTAGCGCCGGCCGGTGGCGTCATGGCGCGCGTGGAAACCCTCTTCCCGATCCTCGGCGCGAATCACGCGAACGTCCTCCGGCAGCTCGCGGTCGAGCACCGGGGCGAAGGCGCGCGCCGGCAGCCGGGACGAAGTCGCGAAGGAGGCGCTCTGGCCGCGCGCGTGCACCCCGGCGTCGGTGCGTCCGGCACCCGCCACTTCGACCCGCTCCGACAGCACATGGGAGAGGGCTTCTTCCAGCACCCCCTGAACCGTGCGCTGGCCCGGCTGGCGCTGCCATCCATGGAATTCCGTTCCGTCGTAGGCCAGCACGATGCGCACGATCCTCACGTTCCGTGGGACGCTATCGCCACAGGAGTCCCACTCCCGCCACGGCCAGTCCGGCGCCGCGCCACAGCCAGCCCGCGGCCGGCGTGCGCGTCACCTGCTTCATGCGATAGTGGCGAGCCTCGAGCGCGAGCGCCACCTGATCGGCGCGCTCGAGCGACGCCACCAGCGCCGGCACCGCCACTGCGCGGGCGCGAGTCACACGCTCCGCCAGCGAGCGCGGCGGGCGGCCGGCCCGCAGGGTCTGGAGCTTCGAGATGCGTCGCGCCTCCTCGGCCAGCAGCGGCGCGAAGCGCAGCGCGAGCTCGATGGTGGCGCGCGCGCGCCGCACCGGCACGCGCAGGGACTCGAGCCAGCGAAGCCGCGAGGCCAGCTCGTCCACCGCCCGCTCGCCCGGCCACGCGGCGCGAAGGCCGTGAAGCGCGACCGCGGCGCCGGTGAGCCGAAGCGCGAACAGCAACCCCTGGCGGAGACCTTCGAGCGTCGCCGGCGCGCCGAATACGCGCGGCCACGGCAGCGTCGCCCCGGCCACCAGGTAGGTGTTGAGGAGAATCGCGATGCCGGCCGCGATCAGCAGCGCCCGCCACCAACCCCATGACGGCCGCACGGCCCCGGCGGCGATCGCGGCGCCCGTCGAGAGCGCGAGGCAGCCCACTCCCACCGCGACGTGGGCCGCCACCAGCGATCCGAGCAGCGAGCCCAGCAGCAGCGGGGCGATCTGGCGCCGCGCGTGCTCGGAAGATCTCATCGGCGCGTCGCCGCTTCGCGATCGAGCAGGGCTTCGGCAATCTGGACCGCGTTGAGCGCGGCCCCCTTGCGAAGATTGTCCGAGGCCACGAAGAACTCGAGCGCTCGCGGCTCGGAGAGATCCCGGCGCACCCGTCCCACCAGCACCGCGTCGCGCCCGGCCGCCTGGAGCGGGGTCGGATACCGTCCGCGCGCCGGATCGTCGACGACTTCGAGGCCCGGGAACGTGCGCCACGCCGCCCGCGCTTCGTCCGGGCTGATGGGGCGGGCGAACACGGCATGCACGGCGGCGCTGTGGCCGACCCGCACCGGCACGCGCACCGCGGTCGCGCTCACCTTGAGGTCCGGCAGATTGAGGATCTTTCTCGACTCCCAGACGATCTTCATTTCCTCGCGCGTGTAGCCGTTGTCCTCGAAGGTCGAGATGTGCGGCACGACGTTGAACGCGAACGGCGGCTCGCCGCCCGAACGGAGCGGCGGAGTTCCGGTGAGGCCGGCCTGTACGCCGCTCTCCAGCTCCTCGATCGCGCGACTGCCGGCACCGGACACCGCCTGATAGGTGGCCACCCACAAACGCTCGAGCGGCACCACCGTGGCCAGCGGCGCCAGCGCCAGCGCGATCGCGACCGTCGAGCAGTTGGGATTCGCGACCAGCTCGGGAAGCGGGTCCAGCAACCGGCCGTTGATTTCCGGCACCACCAGCGGGATCTCGTCCCGATAGCGAAACGCGCTGCTGTTGTCCACGACCCTCGCCCCGGCGCGAACCGCCTCGGGGGCCCAGCGCTCGCTCACCGGGTTGCCGGCCGCGAACAGCACCAGATCGAGCCCCGAGAACGCGCCCTCGTCGAGCGTGCGCACCGGCACGGGCTGGCCGCGGAAGGTGAGGTGCCGGCCCGCGGAGCGGGGGCTCGCGAAGAGGCTCAATGCGGCGATGGGAAGATGGCGCTCTTCCAGCAGCGCCAGCATGGTGCGCCCCACGAGGCCGGTGGCGCCGACGATGCCCAGTCGCCGGCTCATTCGCTTGGGCGCTCGATGCGCACGAACGACTCCGCGTAAGGTGTGGAGTGGTACCGCGGTGAGCGCGCATGTTAGGAGGGGATCTTGCGGACTGTCAACGCGCCCCGTCAGGAGCGGATCTTGCGGACTGTCAGCGCGCCCCGGCCGGCCTGAACCATCAGGATCAGCGTGAACGCGCCGCACAAGAGCCCCGGCCAGTCGCCAAAGCGCGTGTAGGGCGTGGGTGGACCCGAAGGCGCGATCGGGCCTTCCACGACCGCCGGAACGAACGCGCCCGCCGCGCGAATCACGCGCCCGCGGCCGTCGATCAGCCACGACAGCCCGGTGTTGGCGCAGCGCGCCACGGCGACGTGATTCTCGACCGCGCGGAACACCGCCATCGCCGCGTGCTGTTCGAGCGCGGCGCTCAGGCCGAACCACTCGTCGTTGGTGATGTTGACCAGCCAGCGCGCGCCGGCGCGCACCGATTCTCGCGAGAGGTCGGGGAAGATCGATTCGAAACAGATCAGACAGGCGAACGGTCCGGCCGCGGAGCGAAACAGCACCACTCGGGTCCCCGGCGTCCACTCGGCCTGGCCGAGATCCAGCTTGCCGAGCGCCGGAACCAGCCACTGGAACGGCATGCGCTCGCCGAAGGGAACCAGATGGCGCTTGGCGTAGACCTCGCCCAGCGAACCGTCGGTCGCGAACAGCCCGGCGGCGTTGAACTGGCGCGCGCGGCCCAGCGAGTCATAGGCGTAGTCGGCGAACCCGCTGAAGACCGGCACACCGACTCGCGCTGCGAAGTCGGTCACCAGCAGGCACTGATCGAGGCGCTTGCGCATCCAGCTGCCGGTCGCGGTTTCGGGCCACACGATCAGAACCGGACGCGGCTCGCGCGAGGCGGCGGAATCGGAGAGGGCGAGAAAGGTGCCGAAGATCTCGCGATCGTGGCCTCCCGCCCACTTGATCTCGCCGGGAATGTTGCCCTGGATGAGCGCCACCGTCGGCCCCTGATCGGCGGGCGCCGCGCGCAGCACGCGCGAACCCCAGGCAAACGGCAACGCCAGCGCGAGCACGGCGCCGATCGCCGCGCGCAGCCGAGCGGTGCCCGCGATCGCGCGCCAGATCAGCACGTTCAGCACCAGCACCCACAGCGTCACCAGCGTGACGCCGCCGAGGCTGGCCATCTGGATCACGGGCGTGAGCGACCATTGCGTATAACCGGGCTGGAACCAGGGGAAACCGAGCTCGCCCGAGCCGCGCAATTCCTCGACACAGATCATCACCGGCGGCACGATCAGCGCGAGCGGCAGGCGAGTGTGGCGCGCCAGCCAGCCGGAGAGGAAGGTGGCGAGCATCGGAAACAGGGCCAGGTAGGCGGCGGCCGCGACCCAGGCGGGATACTTGAGCCACGGCACGGTGATCGCGACCGTGCTGAGGCGCGCGATCCAATGAGTGCCGATCAGGTAGAAGACGAAGCCGAAGACGTAGCCCGGCCCGAGGAAGCTCCGCGCTCCGCTTCCCGATTTCAGCCGGCGATCGAGCGCCGAGAGGAGCGGAACGAATCCGATCCAGGCGAGCGCGCCGAGACGGAACGGCAGGAACGCCGCGCCCAGCAGCAGCCCGGCGAGCGCGCCGAGCGCGAGGCTCCGACGATCAGCCGAGCCGGACCTCCTTCTCCTGCTCCGCCGAACGATAGACCGCGTCGAGCAGCTCCATCACCGGCACGATCTCCTCGGCGTCCCCCATCGGCTTCGCCGATTTCCGCAGGACCTCGGCGAAGTGAGAGAGCTGTGCCTCGATCGAGATCTTGTACTGGTTGCGCGAGGTCTCCATGGTCGGGGTGACGTTGACCAGGGTCCCGTGCATGCCGCGGTGGAGCCGGAAGGGATTGAGCAGCGCCGCGCCTCCGGAGCCGAACAGGTTGAGATAGGCGAAGTCCTTCTCCATCAGCAGTCCCCAGGTCAACTCGAGCGTGAGCGTGGCGCCCGACTCGAGGCGGAAGAAGGCGGTCGCGCTGTCCTCGACTTCCCCCTTGCGCGAGCGATGAACGCTGGCGGTCACCGCCTGAACCCTGGGCCCGCCCAGCACCCACAGCGAGAGGTCGAGCATCTGGAAGCCGAGGTCCAGCACCACGCCGCCGCCGCTCTCGCGCTTCTGGGCGCGCCATTCGTCCGAGTCCCACTCGGCGCGCTGGCGGAGCCAGCCGGCCTTGGCGAAGAACACCGAGCCGAGGTCGCCCTTCTCCACGAATTTCTTGAGCAGCTGGGCGTCGGGGCGGAACCGATGCTGGACGCAGCACATCAGCACGCGGTCGGCCTTCTTGGCGGCCTTCAGCATCCCGGCGGCCTCCTGCGCGCTTCTGGCCAGCGGCCGCTCGCACAGCACGTGCTTCTCGGCCTCGAGGGCGGCCGTTCCAATCGGCGCGTGGAGGTAGTTGGGAGTGCAGATGTCGACCGCGTCGACTTCCTCGTCGGTCAGCAGATCGTCCACCCGCGAGTGCACGCGCGGCACCTGAAATTTCTGGGCCACGCGCGCCGCCTTCTCGGGATCGCGATCGCAAAGCGCCACCAGCTCGACGCCCTCGATCTTCTTCCACGCCGGTATGTGGTTGATCTGCGCGGCGGCACCCACCCCCACGAGTCCGATGCGCAAGGCCTTTCGCGCCACGAAGCGACCTCCTTTTCGTGCGGCTCCTGGTTCGAGAGAGGCGGCAGTCTAGCCGAAGGGTTCGGGTGTCGCCAACGCGCGACGATGGCGCGGCCACGTGCACGGCGGAAAACGTCAATCGCCGGCATCGCCCATCGGCGCCTCGATCGCCTCACCGTTCCAGAGCCCGTAGCGGCGCAACTTCTTCAGCAGACCCTGTCGCGACAGACCCAGCGAGCGAGCCGCGCGTGACTTGTTGCCATGAGAACGATCGAGCGCCTCGAGCAGGCGCCGCTCTTCGAGCGCGCGGGTCTCGGCGTGCAGACCCCGCGCCGCGGCCGGCGCCACGCGAAACGGCGAGGTCGGCCAGTGGGCGATCTCGACGGCCTCCCGCGCTCCGGCCACGCGCACCGCGTACGCGCAGCCATTGGCCAGCTCGCGAACATTGCCGGGCCACGAGTGCTCGAGCAGCCGCGCCTCGAGCGCGGTCGCGATTCGCGGCGGCGCGACGCCGCAGCTCTGCGCCGCCCGCGCGAGGAAATGCTCGGCCAGCAGCAGCACGTCGCGGCCGCGCTCGCGCAGCGGTGGCAGGGTGAGGCGCACGGCGTTCAGCCGGAACAGGAGATCGGCGCGAAACAGGCCGTCCCGCACTCCCTCGTCCAGATCGCGGTGCGTGGCGCTGACGATGCGGACGTCGAGCCGCCGCAGGCGAGTCTCGCCCACCCGACGGGCCTCGCCCTCCTGCAGCACGCGCAGAAGCTTCATCTGCAGCAGCGGACTCCCGTCCCCGATCTCGTCGAGGAACAGCGTGCCGCCGTCGGCGGCATCGAACAACCCGGCGCGATCCGCGACCGCGCCGGTAAATGCGCCGCGCGTGTGCCCGAACAGCTCGCTCTCGATCAGGCTGTCGGGCGTCGCGCCACAGTTGTGCGCGACGAAGGTGGCGCGCCGCCGGTGGCTCTGCGCGTGCACCGCGCGCGCCACCAGCTCCTTGCCGCAGCCGGTCTCACCCTGGATCAGCACCGGCAGGTCGCTGGCCGCCACGCGGGGCAGCACCTCCAGCACCTCGCGCCACGCCGGTGATGCTCCGATCAGCTCCGGACCGATTCCCTCGGTCCGCGCGCGCGTCTCCTCCCGCTCCATCCCGACCTCCTCCCCACCACCCCGGTGAGCGTCATCCGGAATTCGAGCGCCACTCGGCCCCGCGCTCTCCCTCCTCGACGCGCCCCAGTGAAAGGACCCGCTCGCCGGATCGGCGCAGCGCCTCGGCGAGCAGGTCCGCTTGATCGGGGGCGCACACCACCACCATTCCCACACCCAGATTGAACGTCGCGCGCGCGTCGTCCTCGGGAATCGCGCCCGACTCCATGAGCCAGCGGAACAGAGCCGGCGGCTCGTCGCGCCGCTCGACCACCGCCCGACACCCGCGCGGCAAGACACGCACCAGATTGCCGGCGATGCCGCCGCCGGTCACGTGCGCGAGCGCGTGGATGCGCCCGGCCTCGATCAGCGGCAGGAGGCTCGCCCCGTACCAGCGATGCGGCGCCAGCAGCGCGTCGCCCAGCGTCTCCCCGGCGCCGCCCGGAAGCCGGTCGCTCAGGCGCTTTCCCGACGCGGCGAGAACGCGTCGTGCCAGCGAGAAGCCATTGGTGTGGAGTCCCGCCGAAGCGAGCCCGAGCAGCCGGTCGCCGGCGCGCACGCGCGCCCCGTCGAGCAGCAGTGCCTCTTCCACGCGCCCGAGCATGCAGGCGGCGAGATCGAGCGTGCCGGGAAGGTACGTGTCGGGCATCTCGGCGGTCTCACCGCCCAGCAGCACCGCGCCCACCTCGCGGCACCCGCGCGCGAGACCGCGGATCGCTTCGAGCACTCGCTCGGGCTCGAGCCGCGCCTGCGCGATGTAGTCGAGGCACGCGAAGGCACGCGCGCCATGCACCAGCAGATCGTTGGCGCCGTGATACACCACGTCGGCGGCCGCGTCGGCCAGCCGGCCCGCCTCGATCGCGAGATGGAGCTTGGTGCCGACGCCATCCAGGGTCGCGGCGATCAGCCCGTGGGTCGCCACCCCGGGCGCGCCCCCCGGCCCGGGCCAGGCCAGCACCCCGGCGAATCCGCCGCGCAGCGGGCTCGAGCCCGCCGGCCAGGTGGTGTTCACCTCGCGCGCGATCTCGGCCTTGAGCGCATCCGAGCGCGACAGGTCCACGCCGGCGTCGCGGTAGCGCATCAGGCGCGGGCCCGCATCGGTCGCAGTTTCAGCATCAGCAGGTCCTCGCTGCTCGGGCTGGGAATCAGCGGGAAATCCCCGCTGGCGTGCAGCCGCAGCAGGCACTCCACCACGCCGGCGTCGAACTGCGTGCCGGCGCCCCGCTCCAGCTCGCCGAGCGCCTGTTTCACCGCCAGCGCGCGCCGGTAGGGCCGGTCCGAAGTCATGGCGTCGAAGGAGTCCGCGACGTTGAGAATTCGGGCGCCGACCGGGACGTCGTCAGCGCGCAGGCCGTAGGGGTAGCCCTGGCCGTCGGGGCGTTCGTGATGACTGCGCACGATCTCGGCCGCGCGGCGCAGCGCGCGCACCTTGGCGACGATCTCGGCGCCGGCGGCAGGATGCAACCGAATGGTGAGCTGCTCTTCGGGCGAGAGCGATCCGGGCTTCTGCAGGATGTGCTGATGATGCGGGCCGATCTTGCCGAGATCGTGCACCAGCGCCGCGTACTCGACCTCCTCCACCTGCGACTCGGTGAGCCGCATCCCGCGCGCCAGTCGCACCGAGTACTGCGAGACCCGCACCGAGTGATGCCGGGTGTAGGGATCCACCTCCTCGAGCACCTCGGTCAGCGCGCGCACGAACTCCTTGAGGTCGGAGCGGATCTCCATGTAGAGCGCGAACGAGTGGCGCGAGACCAGATAGGGAATGCCGAACAGGATCAGCCCCCAGGGCCCGACGCCCGTATAGACCACCACCACCAGCGCGCCGAGGGCGAGGAACGAGATGTGATGGAGCAGCCCGCGCATGAAGTTGCTCTGCCAGACGCGCCACGGGCTCGGGCCCGAGGTGAGCCCGATCACCACCGAGACCAGCGCCGAGTTGACGAGGAAGTAGCCGGCGCCGCACGCGGCCAGCGCCAAGAAGTCGTGCGGCAGCCTGAAGGCGCCGTACCGGCCGCCGGCCAGCGTGAACCCCAGCCCGCCCGCGAAGTAGGTGAGCGTGTAGAGCGCCAGATTGTGGGTCACCTTGCGGGCGCCGCGCCGCTGCACCAGCCCCTCGGTGACGACGGTGCTGGCGATCGAGATCCACGAGGTCCACGCCGGGCCGAGGATCACCAGCGCGGGCAGATCGAGCACGCCGCTGGCGGTCGCGGCCCCGCCGCTCGGCAGCGCGGTCGGGTTCAAATCCACCAGGATCATCAGCGCCGCGACGATCAGGCCGAGCGCCAGCGAGGGCGGCTTCGCGTGCGGGGTGGCAAGGGCCAGCGTCACCGCGGCGGCGATCAGCAGCGCAACGTAATAAAGCCTGAATTGGAGGGGCCTGCGCGGGGTCGCTGAATCCTTCACGCTCACATCTCGCGCGGGGTGGGTGTCCATCCCTGGTTCGGTCCGTTCTGGGACCGGCACCGCCGAAGGAAATCGCACCGCGTCCCGAAGACGCGGTGCTCAAGCAGGCGAGCTTACCAGCCAGCCTTCCCGAGGATATTGATCAGATCGAGAATGATGTCCACGAACGCCACCTCCTTTAGGGTAATCAGGACTCTGCGGGAAACCGCTGTCCACAGGTGGGTTCGCTTCGCTGATCAGAACCTCTTCGCTTCGCTCTCCTCCTGGCGCGATGCCGGCCTCAGAACGTATTCCGTCGGCTCGCGGGTGGGCAACCCGCCGACCACGCGGTTGACCGCACCCAGGGTCGCCAGCACGACGGCTTGCTGTGCATCCTGTTCCACCGGACAACAACCCGCCAGCATTTTTTCGTGGCGGTGGGTGATCAGCGACAACCCTACCACCACCACCTCCTGCCGGCCCATCCGGACGAACTCGATCTCCTTGAGGCTCAGGGCCCAGGCCTCCTCCAGGAACTCCTGCACCGCCGCCAGGGTCGCGCTTGCGATCAGGCGATAGGCGCCGTCCCGACTGCTCCAGCCCGAGGCGCTCCCCATGCGGCCCATGCCCTTCCAGCGGAGCTCGACCTGAGCCTGGACCCGGGGCCCCGAGACGTAGAGGTTGACGCCGGCGAAGCGGATTCGGGCGTCTTCGGCGGGTCGCGGAGCCCGCGCCGGGATCGCGGAACCCGCGGCGCGCCAGCTCTTTGCCGGGCTCGGCGCTGCGCCGGAGACCGGGGCGGCGACGGGCGGCGGTGGCGCGGGTGGCGCGGGTGGCGCGACCACCTGCGGCGCCGGCGGCGAGGGCGTGGCGGCAGGCCTCGCCGGCTCGGCCGAGGGCGCAGGCAGCGGTTTCGCGAACGCGACCGAGACCACGCGGTGATCGATCCCCATCGAAAAGCGAGTGCGAAGACAGGTCTCGACGTCCCGCACCAGCTGCTTGGCGCTCCGCCCGGGGCTCGCGAGGACGTGGATCTCGCGGATGTTCTGGTCCTCCGCGAGGATGCTCACGGCCTGGACATCACGGAGCGAGCGCAGGCTCGCTTCCGCCTCTTCGACCCACTTGGCGCGGGCAATGTCCATCGGCAAGGCACCTCCGGGGGGTACGGGGCCTCAATCTCGAACATGATGCTAGCACAGTCGCACCGGGCTAAGTCCAGACCGGAACGCGGTCAATTTCTTCCGGAGAATCCGTGCGGCGAGCTAGAACAGGGGCTCCAGCTCGTAGTGCACCATCCGGTGCAGCCGCTCGACGCGGGCGGTGATCTCCTCGGGGCCGGTCTCGGTGAGCCGGCGAGGGGTGAAGCTCTCGATCGCGATCGACGCCATGGCGGTGCCGCAGGCCAGCGCCTGACGAAGGGCGCGACTCTCGGTGCGCCCGCACCGCGCGAGCCAGCCCAGGAAGCCGCCCGCGAACGAATCGCCCGCCCCGGTGGGATCGCGCAGCACTTCGACCGGGAACGCCGGCGTGATGAAGGTTTCCTCGCGCGAATGGTAGAGCGCGCCGTGCTCGCCCTTCTTCACGATCACGGCGTTCGCGCCCTGCTCGACCAGCCGCTCGGCGGCGCGGATCACCTGGGTCTCGGCGGCCAGCGCCCGAGCCTCCTCCTCGTTGAGGAGCGCGATGTCGACCTGGCGAAGCACCTCCAGCACGCGGTCGGGCTTGCGCGCGATCCAGTAGTTCATGGTGTCCGACAGGGCCAGCCTCGGCCGGCGCATCTGCGTCAGCACCTCGAGCTGGAGATCGGGATCGATGTTGGCGAGGAACACGTAGGGGGAGGCGCGATGACGGCTGTCGAGCTTCGGATGGAAGCTGGAGAACACGTTGAGCTGGGTCTCGAGCGTATGGGCATGCCCGAGTTCGGCGGCGTACTCGCCACGCCAGCGGAAGGTGCGGCCCTTCGCGGTCTCGAGCCCGCTCAGGTCGACGCCAAAACGCGAGAAGGTATGGCGATGCTCCTCGGGAAAGTCCTCGCCCACCACCGCGACCATGCGCACCGGAGCGAAGTGGCTGGCCGAGACCGAGAAGTAGGACGCCGAGCCCCCCAGCCCCTCCACCACCTCGCCAAACGGCGTGCGCACGCTGTCGAGCGCGACCGAGCCCACTACCAGGATCTCGCGGGTCTCGCTCACACCGCCGGCTCCGTCTCGCGCTCCATGCGCTCGGGCGCGCTCACGCCCATCAACGCGAGCCCGTTCCGCAATACGCATCGCGCCGCCCGGCACAGCTGGAGCCGGGCACGCGACCTCTCGGCGTCCTCGGTCACCACGCGGCAGGCGTGATAGAAGCGATGGAACTCGGCCGCCGTCTCGATCAGGAAAGTGGGGATCCGGTGCGGTTCGCGCGCGAAGGCGGCACCCCGCACCACCTCGGGGAACGTCGCAAGCGTTCTCACCAGCGCGATTTCCTCGGGCGCCTCGATCGGGATGCGCGCTTCGGTCGAGGCGGTCAGTCCGCGCTCCGCTCCGAAGCGCAGGACCGCCGAAATCCGCGCGTGGGCGTACTGCACGTAGTACGCCGGGTTCTCGTCGTTCTGCTGTCTCGCCACGTCCAGGTCGAAATCGAGATGGGCGCCGGTGGATCGCAGCAGGAAGAAGAATTTGGCGCAGTCCGCACCCACCTCGTCCATCAGGTCGCGAAGCGTGATGAATTCACCGGCGCGCTTGCTCATCCGCACCGGCTGTCCACCCGAGAGCAGGTTGACCTGCTGGACGATCAGCACCTCGAGGAAGTCCTCGCCGTACCCCAGCGCCTGCATCGCGGCCTTCATGCGCGGCACGTAGCCGTGATGATCCGGACCCCACAGATCGATCGCGCGCCGGTAGCCGCGCGCGTGCTTGTCGCGGTGATAGGCGATGTCGGGCAGCAGATAGGTCGGCGCGCCGCTGCTCTTCACGATCACGCGATCCTTGTCGTCGCCGTAGCGCGAAGTCCGCAGGTAGGTGGCTTCACCCGAGGCCTCGGCGCGTTCCTCGGCATCGGGCGGAGCGCCGCTCCGGTCGACCTCGGGGGTGCGGGCGCGATAGGTCTCGCCGCGGCGCGTCAGCTCCTCCAGGGTCGCCTGGACCGCGCCCGAATCGTGCACTTCGGTTTCGCGGAACCAGCGCGAGAACTCCGCGCCGTAGTCGTCGAGATCGCGGCGCTGCCAGGCCAGCATGTGCTCGAGCGCGTGGTCGCGGAACCATTCGGCGCCGTTCTTCGCTGCCAGCGCCGCGCGCGCCTCGGACTCCGGCAGGCGCGCCGCGAGCTCGCGCACGTATTCGCCGCGGTAGCCGTCGGCGGGCAGCTCGCGCTCGGCGCCCACGCGTTCGGCGAAGCGCGCCGCCATCGACTCACCCAGCAGATCCACCTGCCGCCCGGCGTCATTGACGTAGAACTCGCCATCCGCCGAATGGCCGGTCGCGCGCAGCAACCGCACCAGCGCCGCTCCCACCGCGGCGGCCCGCGCGCTCACGATGTTGAGCGGTCCGGTCGGATTGGCGCTCACGTATTCCACCAGGATCTTCTCGCCCTCGCCGAACTCCGAGCGTCCGAAGCTCTCGCCCGCGACCGCGATCCTCGACGGCAGCGACTCCAGGTAGGACTTGAGGTAACGAAAGTTGAGGAATCCCGGTCCGGCGACTTCCGGGGGCGCAAACGTCTCACCGGCCGGGAACGCCGCGGCCAGCGCCTCGGCGATGGCGCGGGGCGGCCGTTTGAGCGGCTTCGCCAGCGTCAGCGCGAGATTGGTGGTCCAGTCCCCGTGGGAGGATTCGCGCGGTACGGCGAGCTCGACGCGGATTCCGCGCTCGTCGAACCCACAACGACGCATGGCCTCGAGCAGGCCGTCAGTCAGCGGCTTCCAGACCAAGATCCACGCTCCGGGCGTCACCCCACAGCCGATCCAGCATGTAGTACTCGCGAGTGCGCTCGTGAAAGACGTGCACCACCACCTCCACGAAATCGAGGAGCACCCAGCGGCGGCCCTCGAAGCCCTCGACATGCCAGGCGCGGGCGCCTCGTTCGCGCAGTTTCTCATCGATGGCGTCGGCGATCGCCCTGACCTGGACCTCGCTGCCGCCCGAGCAGATCAGGAAGTAGTCGGCGACGCCGTCCAGCTCCCGCAGGTCGAGCGCCACCACGTCGCGCGCTTTCTTGGCGACCGCGGTCTCGGCGGCCAGGCGCAGCAGGGCCGGCGCCGGCAGTCCGCCCTCACGCACGCGAGGCTTCAAGGCAAGTGGTCCGACCGCTCGCGCGATCAGTGGTCGCGGTGGACGCAGTAGTCCACCGCCGCCTCGAGCGCCGAACGCGCCGGCGAAGCCGGTTCGTCTCGAAGCACCTGTCGCGCCTCTTCGGCAAGCATCAAGGCCCGCTGCCGCGCGGCGTCGAAGCCGCCCGAGGAGGCGATCAGCTCCTTGAGCTGCTCCCACTGCGGCGCGGTCCAGCGCGTGCGCGAGGCCAATCGGCGCAGGCGCCTGGCGTCCGCCTCGTCGGCGTTCCTCAGCGCGGCGATCAACGGCAGGGTGACCTTGCCGTCGGCCAGGTCGTAGCCGACCGGCTTGCCGGTCACGTCCGAGTCGCTCATGTAGTCGAACAGATCGTCCACGATCTGGAACGCCACGCCCACCCGCTCGCCGAACACCCGGAAGCGCTCGCGGCGGCGGGGATCGCGCGCCGCGCCCGCGAGACAGGCGCCGATCTCGGTGGCCGCGCCGATCAGCGAGCCGGTCTTGGCGCGGATCAGCTCTTCGTACTGCTCGGCGTTCACGTCGAGATCGTGCGCGTACTGGAACTCGAGCGCCTCGCCGCAGGTCATCTGCGACACCACCTGAGCCAGGATCGCCATCGGGAGGTGCAGCTCGTGCTCGACCAGCACCTTCATGGACTGGGCGTAGAGGTAGTCGCCGACGATGATCGCCATCTCGTCGGTCCACAGGCCGTTCACCGTCGGGCGGCCGCGACGGAGGTCGCTCTTGTCCACCGAGTCGTCGTGGATCAGCGCGGCGGCGTGCACCATCTCGATCACCGTCGCGCAGCGCACCGCGTCTTCGCTGGCCTCGCCACGCAGCTTGGCCACCAGCAGCAGCAACGTCGGCCGGAACTTCTTGCCGCGAGTGGCCAGGACGTGGCCACCGACCTGATTGAGAATGGGAATCGGCGTCCGAAACGCTTCGCGCAGCATGGTCTGGACGCGTTCGAGCTCGCGCCGCACGGGTCGTTGGACCGCGGACATGGAGAGCGCGGGCGCACCCGAGCGCAGCGCAGCCTGGGAGGTCAGAAGCGTCAAGGCGCCGCAGGATAGGGGCCTTGTGAAAACAGTGTCAAGCTCCGGCGTCGCCGGAGGTCGCGGGAGGCGCGGATTCCGAGCGTCTCCCCTCGAGTCGCTCGAGCAGTCGCTGGCGACGATTCCGCTCGGGATTCTCGAGCACCTCCTCGAGCAGAGCTTCCAGCTCGAGTCCGACGCGCGGACCCGGCCCAATGCCGAGCACGCGCATCACGTCACGGCCGTCCACTTCGAGATCGCCGAGGTGCAACGCCTGGTCGTGTCGCATCAACTCTTCGATCCGCTCGCGCATCACCTCGAGCTGGGAGGGAAATCCGGTCTTGAGACCGTTGCCGATCACATCGGCGATCCGCAGGTCGAACAGGTCGGCGACGTGGTCCACGCCGATCTTGCGCAGCCAGCGCCGCAACGCGGCGTCGCTCCATTGTGGCCGGTAATCGAACATGTGCTCGCGCACCAGGAGGACGATGTCCTCGCGCATCTGGTTCGGAAATCTCAGGCGGAGGAGCAAGCGATCCGCCAGCTCCGCCCCCACCACCTGATGCTGGTAGAAGGTGAAGTCGCCGTCGCGCTCGGCGCGGGTGTCCACCTTGCCGAGGTCGTGGAGCAGGGCCGCCCAGCGCACCACCGGCTTGTCGGCAGGCGCCGCGTCGCAGGTGTAGAGACTGTGGTCCCAGACGTCCCAGGCGTGGAAGCGGTTCTGCACCACGCCATAGCAGCGCGTCAGCTCCGGCATCCAGACCTCGAGCAGCCCCGAGGCGCGCAGCAGATTCCAGCCCACTGACGGACGAGGCGCGGTCATCAGCTTTTCGAACTCGACGCGCACCCGCTCCACCGCCAGTTGCCGGACCCGCTCGCGCGCCGACGACATGGCCGCGGCGGTCGCCGGGTCCGGATCCATCTCGAGAGTGGCCGCGAGTCGGGCGAGTCGCACCGGCCGCAGGGCGTCCTCGAGGAAGCGCGCGACCGGATCGCCGACCGCGCGAAGCGACCGGCGCGCCAGATCCTCGACGCCCCCGAACGGATCGGAGAGCCGGCCGGCGCGGACCTCGAACGCCATCGCGTTCACGGTCAGATCGCGGCGGGCGAGATCCTGCTCGAGCTCGCGCGTGAACTCGACGCGCTCGGGATGGCGCGCGTCCAGGTAGGCGCCCTCGCGGCGAAACGTGGTGCATTCGATGCGCAGGTCGCGCTCCAGGATGAGCACCGTTCCATGCGCGATTCCGAGCGGCTCGACGCGGGAGAACGCCCTCGTCACCTCCTCGGGCAAGCGGTCGGTGGCGACGTCGTAGACATCGTGGGCCGGTCGCTCGAGCAGGGCATCGCGGACCGTGCCACCGACCAGCACCGCGCGATGTCCGTCCTTGGCGAGACGGTCGAGCGATTCGACCAGCGCATCGGGCCAGAGATGCTGACGCAGCCGGCGTTCGGCGGCTTCGTGCGCGGTCGGCATGCTAGATTCCCGAGATGAACGAAACACCCGCTGGATCTCCGCCAGGCCTCCGAGTCGCGGCGCTGATGCTGATCCTGGCGCTGGCCTTGATCGCGAGCCCACTTCCGTGTCGCGCCGAAGCGCGACCTGCCGCGCCGCTCCCCGCCCCGTCCGACCGCGCCTGGCAGACCGGTCTGCTGCGCAGCGACCGTCTCCAGCACGCCTCTCTCGGGTTCACCGCCGGGCTCGCCATCGGCATCGCGACCCGGCAACCGTGGGCCGCGTTCACCGGGGTCGGCGTTCTGGCGCTGGGCAAGGAGATCGCCGATCGGCGCACCGGCGGATTCGATCCCCTGGACCTCTCCGCGAGCCTGATCGGTGCGGGAGCGGCGGCACTGGTCACGGTGAGCTGGAAACCGTGACCGCGCGGCTCAGGGAAGCCGTCCCGAGCCCCCCGAGGAGTCGTTGCCGCCTCCGATCGAGTTGCTGTTCTTGGCGGCCAATCCCGCGGTGGCCACCAGCAGGACCCCGAGCCCGCCGATGAGCATCGTGCGAGTCCAGTCGGTCTGCCGCATCGAGAGCTTCTGGACGTCCTGAAGCGGCAGCGCCAGGCTCGCGTACTCGGGGGCCGGTCCGCTGTCATCGCGGCGGCGGTAGCCGGTGATCGAATCGCCCTGAACCTTCGCGTAATCGAACTCGTATTCGAGGCTGTCGCGCGTTATCAGGCGAACCGACTTCAGATCGCCGTGGCCGACGTAGTCCTTGGGCGGGATTTCCTTGAGAGCGGTGCAGCCCGAGCCTGCTCCCCACACCATCAACACCGCGAGAGCCGCGGCGCGTGGCTGTCTCATGCGTGACTCCTCCTGCCTGCACGGCCAACGCCCGGCCATGACAAGAATAGCCCATCGGGAGCGGGGAGACCCAGTTGGATGGGGGAAGGCGCGGAAAGACGCCGAAATCGGAGGCGGGGGCTAGCCCCAGTAGAGGATCCGGCCGCAGGATTCACAAAGCGTGAGCGATTCCCCCGGTCCGGGGGCCGCCGATGTCGGCAGCGTGATCCGACAGCCCTGGCAGACCCGCTCCCGGACCCCCACCACCCCTCGGCCGTAGCGCAGCAGCGCCCGCTCGTAAAGCCGCTGCCAGCGGCGCTCCAGCCCCGTGAACAGTTTCTGGCGAGCGCGCTGAAGCGATCGGTCGTCGCCGGTGGGGAACCCCATCCTCACCAGCCTCACCCGGCTCACGGGCAGCGACCATTCCTGCAGCAGGAGGTCGATTTCCTGCACCTGGAGCAGCGCGTGCGCCTCGGTCATGCGAGCAGCTCCCGCCACAGATCGCGGAGCGCTCGCTCGCCCTCGGCGTCGAGCAGCCGCTGCCTGCTGCGCTGGAGTTTCAGCGCGTTCACCGCCCGGGTCAGCGATTCGTGGTGCATTTCCTCGGTCCACTCGGCGGGCGACAGCACCGCGCACAGCAGATGCACAGGCTGGCGATCGCCCGCATCCCATGCGACTCCGCGAGAGGAGCGGGCCAGCACCAGGCGGGATTCTCCCACGCTCAGACTGCGCACGTTGGGAAAGGCCAAGCCCTTCCCGATCGCGGTGGTGGCGAGGCGCTCACGCCGCGCGAGCGACTCGCGCAGCAATCCGCCGTCTCGCACCGCGCCGCCGTTCAGCGCATGCACCAGCTCGGCGAGCGCCGCTTCGCGAGTTCGGGACTTGAGATCGGAGATGCAGAGCGAGGTGTCGAGCAGTGGTGGCAACAGCAGAATCGACATCGCCCGAAAGACCTCCTCACGGCGAAGTGGAGACTAGCAGAGCCCCAGGCGCCTCGCTACGGCGATTCGGAGGCTCGCTCTGCGGATTTCACGATCGCTCGCGCCCGCGCCGGGTCCAGCCGCGGCCAGCGACTGCAAATCAGAATCGCGCAGCCGATGCCGATCACGACGCTCGCCAGACAATCGGTCGGATAGTGCCGGTTCAGGTACATCCGGGACCAGGTGATCAGCAGAGCCAGGGTCCAGAACGCGAGCCGGCCTCGAGGCCAGCGTCGCGAGAGCATCCACGCCAGAGCCATGGCGTTGGCCGCGTGACTCGAAGGAAAGGATGAATTGGCGCGCCGGGTGTCGCCATCGGGGCGCGTGCGCCCCACGCCCCACTTCAGCCCTTCCACCATGAGGTTGACCGGAATCAGCACCGCGACGCACCCGCGGACCGTCGCCACGCCCGTTCCCCCATCCAGAAGCGCCACCGCCAGCAGGCCCGAGAGCACCCAGACCGGCCTCCCGATCTCGGTGAGCTCGTGCATGGGTCGCTCGAGCCACGGCCGCCTCGTCTCCTGAATCCGCGCCTCGATCGCCACGTCGAGCGATTGGATCGGCCCGAGCAACGCGATCGCCAGCAGCCACGAGGCCGGCTTCATGGGGCCGCGGTTCCGCTGGCCAGCGCGTCGGCGGGCAAAGTCCCCTGGAGCGCACCCACCCGCACCACGAACGACGCCGGCTGCTTCGCGATCACCCGCACCACCTGGCCGGGTTCGAGCTCGACGTCGGAGCCTTCCAGAGTGGCCGTGCGGAGCAGCACGGCGCGTTCGGCCCCGCCATCGAGCGCGCGCCCGATCCACGGCCCCGCCGCCAGCGCCACGCTCAGCAGCAGGCCGGCGAGCACCCACGCCCGGCGCGGCCAGGCGGTGAGCGCCAGCAGCGCGAGCAGGCCCGACATCACTCCCCATTCGAGCGGACGTATGGGTACGGGAGTCGCGCGCTCTCCCGACAGCCCGCCCGCCTCGCGCACGCGCTCGGCGACGAACCGGAGCGCGGGATCGCGTGGGGTTCCGGCGTCGCCGCGCACCACCCAGGCCGCCGCCTCCCCCACGCGGCCGCGGCGGATCTCGACCCACGCCAGTCGAGCTGCCAGCGACGCCGCATGGTGCGAGCGCCACAATTCGAGCCAGGCGGAGCGGGCGCCGTCGAGATCGCCCTGCTTCGCCAGTTCGTCGGCCTGCTGAGCGCGCAAGCGGTCGCGATCGTCGCCGCCGTGAGGCGCCGCCCACACCGCCAGCGCCAGCGCCGCGAGCGCGAGGGCCGCGGCGGCCCACCGCGGCCCCTGCCGGGCGGCGCCGCGCTCGAGCGTCGAGGACAACAGCTCCACCAGCCGGCGACGAATCCGACTCTCGTCGGTCGAGACGCCGCTGTAGCGCGCCGCCGAAACTTCGCGCGGCAGCGACCCGGCCGGGCGACCCTCCCGCTCGAGCCAGGTCGCGGCGCGATCGGCGGCGTCCCAGAACTCGGGGCCGTGCGCGAGCCCGATGGCGCGCAGCCATTCGCGCTGCTGCGCCTGGCTGGCAGCGTCGCCGGCGGAAGGGATGGACCGCCGCCACAGCAGCAGCGCGCCGCCGAGCAGCAGTCCCGCGAGGCCCAGGCCCCACGGCCGGCCCGGCGACGCTCCCGGATCGGCGGGATTCCGCAGGAAGACTCCCGGGAACGATTCGTCGCCCGAGGAAGCGTTCGATCCGACCGGCGGTCCGACCACCAGCGTCAACGCCGGCGCGCGGAGCGTGCGATACGCCCGCGCTTCGGGATCGAACCAGCAGAAGTTCGGCGCGCGGATCGCGAGCGTGCCGCTGTGGCGCGGCAACAGCGTCCACTGGAAGCGTCGCCGCCCGCCGCCGGCGCTTCCGGGCGCGGGCAGGCTGTCCTCGAGGGTGCTGCCGAAGATCTCGAAATCGGGAAGATCGAGCGACGGCGTATGCAGGAGCGGAAGATTGCCGGCGCCGCGAACGTCCAGACGCACGGTGACCGGGACGTCCTGCGGGCCGCTCGCTCGATCGGCGGTCCAGCCGGGCGTGAGCGTTCCCACCGCGCCATCGAAGCCGGCCGGGGCTCCCGAGGGTAGCGCCTGCACGTTCACCGAGACCGGTGCGCTGCGCGCCACCTGCATGTGCCGGGCGCCGCCAAAGATCGAGAATGGCGAGCTCTCGTCCGCGAGCACCAGGCTCGCCGAAGCCTCGCCGATCGTGACCGTGCCAGGCGCGAGCGGGTAGAGCCGCTGGCGTGTCTCGGTCACCAGCACGCGTTCGCCGCCCTGCTGGGCGAAGTAGGATTCGGGATCGCTCACCCGCTCGGCCCAGAAGCCGGTCGTGGCGGGCGCGGTGTACTGCGGATCTTCGGCGAGCGTGGCGTGCAGGATCAGGCGCACGCGCAATACCACCGGCTGGCCGACATAGGGGTTGGCGGGCGTCACCTCCGCCACCAGCGATGCCGCGCCCGACGTGCTGCCGGAGAGCTGGCGCGGTGCGGCCGTCACCTCGACGTCCACGGCCTCGCTTTCGTAGCTCTGACCGCCGACCTTGACCCGCACCGGCCCGAGCTTGAACTTCCCGGCCTGAGAGGGCGCGATCTCGTACTGAAATGTGAGCGTGCTCGAGCTGCGGCCGTTGATCCATGAGAAGTTCTGGCCGCGCGCGCTGGCCAGCACTTCGAATCCGCCGGGAAGATTGAGATCCGGCTCGCCGACGCCGCCGCTGGCGCCCTCGACGCTCACTTCCATGGTGATCGACTCGCCGATCGTCACCGAGCTCTTGGACACCTGAACGTTGATCGTCACCGCGCCGCGGGCGGCCGAGGCGACGGCGACCGGCGCCAGACACGCCACGAGGAACACCCACCGGCGCCGCGTCACTACCAGTCCTTGCCGCGGCGGTCGCGCAGCACCCGCACCTTGCGCTGGCGCTGCTGGTCGGCGCGGGCCAGCTCCTGAAGCGCCCCGAGCAGCTGGTCGGCCTGCTCGCGCGTCATCTGCTGGGTACCGCCGCCGTTCTGCGGCTTCTGGGAATTGCCGCCCGGATTCGGCGGGGCATTCTGCGAGTTCTGCGGCTGCGGGTTCTGCGGCTGCGGCTGCCCGCCCGAGGGCTGCGGCGGCGATGGCTTCGGCTGCTGCTGTTGCTGCCGCTGCTCGGGCTTCTGCTCCTGCTCCTTCTGCCGCTTGATCCATTCGTAGTTCCAGCGCGCATCCTCGTCCGCGGGGCTCCGCTCGAGTGCGCGGCGCAGCATGGCCAGTGCCTGGTCGTACTTCTTCTCCTCCCCGAGCACGGTGCCGAGGTTGAATCGGGCGTTGTCGCCGGTCGCGCCGCGTGCGTCGAAGTAGCGCGACAGCTCCTGCTCGGCCGCGTCGCGTTCGCCGCGCAGCGCCCTGGCCGTGGCGCGATTGACCGCCACCGCCGCCGGACCGCCGCGCCCGAAGCGGCGCGAGTAGAGCGATTCGGCCTGCGCGAACTGGCCACGGCGGAACGCCGCGTCGCCTCGCGCCCACGCGCTCTGCGCCTGCGCCCGGCCGGCAACGAAGGTCAGCAGGAGCGCGGCGACCGCCGCCGCCGGACGCGCGGCCCGGCTCGGCTTGCGCGGCGGGCGAGCGCGACCTGCATGCGATCGCCCGCCACGCGTTCCCTCGCGCAACTGCGCGCGCTCGACGCGACGCCGCGCGCGCAAGCCCAGCAACGCCAGCATCAGCGCCGCGCCCGCCGCGCACAGCGGGAAGCGGGCGACGGGACGCTCCACCAGCCGCTGCCCGCGGGCGCCTCGCGCCAGCGAGCCGAGCGCTCCGACCAGGCGGGGCAATTCACCGCCCGGGCGCGAGGCCGCGAAATAGCCGCCGCGCGTCCGCCGCGCCAGCGTGCGCAGCAGTCCCTCGTCGAGACGGCTGCGAACCGCGGCGCCGTTTTCGTCACGCTTGATGTCCACGGTGCGGCCCTGCTCGTCGGTGACCGGGACCACGTCCCCGGCCGGAGTGCCGACTCCGACCGCGAATACGCGAATGCCGGTGTTCGCCAGCTCGTCGATGGCGCCGCGCGCGCCCTGCTCGAGATCCTCGCCGTCGGTCCACAGCACGATCGCCTGCTCTTCGCGCCGGCCGGGCGGCATCAGCTTGGCCGCCAGCCGCAGGCCGCGCCCCAGATCGGTGCCGGGATCGCTCACCGATCCGGTCGACAGGCCTTCGAGCACCAGCCTCGCGGTGGCGACGTCCTGCGTCAGCGGGCAGAGCCGCACCGCGTCGCCGGCGAACGCCACCACGCCCACTCGACTTCCCTCGAGGTGATCGAGAACGCCGAGCGCCTCGCGACGCGCCTCGTCGAGACGCGTGGGAGGAACGTCGCGCACTTCCATGCTGCCCGACACGTCGAGCACCAGCACCAGGTCCGAGCCGCTGGCGGTGCGGCGCGCCAGCTCCCTCCCCCACTCGGGACCCGACGCGCCGAGGATCAGGAGCGCCAGCGCGGCGAGCCGCATGAGGAGGCTGAACCGGCGATTCCCGGGGCGACGCTGGGCCAGCAGAACGCTGTCGCGGCGACCGCCCACCAGGGTGCCGAGCGCGCGTTCGGCCCGGCGCACCGCCCGCCACTCGAGCAGGATGAGCGCCGGCAGCGCCAGCAGCGCCCACAACCAGCGGATGTCGGAGAAGGTCATGCGCGCCTCATGGCAGTCGGAACGCCAGGGTGGAGGAGAGCAGCGCGTGGGCGCCGAGCACCAGCGCGGCGAGCGCCAGCACCTGCGGGCCCAGCTCCTTGTACTCGCGATATTCGATCGAGCGGATCGGCGCGCGCTCGAGCCGATCGATGTTGGCGTAGATGTCGGCCAGCGCCGCGGCATCGTGGGCGCGGAAGAACTTCCCGCCGGTGCGGTCCGCGATCTGACGCAGGGTGGTCTCGTCCACGTCCATCCGCACCATCTCGACGTGCCGCCCGCGCAGCGGATCGTCCACCGGCACCGGCACCACTCCGCCGCGGCCCACCAGCACCGTGTACACCTTCACGCCGAGCGCGCGCGCCAGCTCCGCGCCGGTCAGCGGATCGATCGCGCCGCGGTTGTTCTCGCCGTCGGTCAGGAGCACGATCACCTTGCTCGGGGTCTGGCTGCGCCGCAGGCCCGAGACCGCGGTGGCGATCCCCATGCCGATCGCGGTGCCGTCTTCGGCCAGCCCGAAATCGAGCGACTCGATCAACTCGTTGAGCGCGTCGTGATCGAGCGTCAGCGGACACTGCATGAAGGCGGTGGCCGCGAATCCCACCAGCCCGATGCGATCGTGCGGGCGCTGCTTCACGAATTCGTGCGCGGTCTCCTTGGCGACGTAGAGGCGGTTGAGCGGCCGAAAATCCTCGGCCGCCATGCTCGGCGAAATGTCGATGCACATCATGATGTCGACGCCGCGCGTCTCGACCTCGCTCTGCTTGAGCCCCTGCTGCGGGCGCGCCAGCGCGACCACGGCGAGCGCGAACGCCAGCCACGGCAGGATGGCGACCGCCCGCACCAGCGCGGCGACGAATCCTCCGCCCCAGCTCCCGACGCGCACCCACAGCACCGCGGCGGCGCGACCCGCGGGTCTCCTCCGACGCCACAGCGCGATCGGGATCACCAGCAGCAGGAGCAGCATCCACGGCCATTCCCAGCGCATCAGGCCGCCTTTCCCGCCGGCGGCGCCGCGCGCTTCATGACCAGCTCGCGCACCGAGTCTTCGCAACGCGTGGCTTCGTCCAGGCTCGAATCCATGCGCGCGAACTTGATGCCATCCCAGCGTCGCAGCAGCGTGGTGAGTCGCGCCACGTCGTCGGCCGAGAGTCCGGCGAGCTGAAGATGCGCGATCAGCTCCGGCGTGGTGTCGCCCGGTCGAGTGAGGCCGAGCGTGGCCTCGAAGTAGCGGCGCAGGATCCGGCCGAGGTGATAGGCGTGCTCGCCGAACCGCCCGCGTTCGGGCAGCCCGAGGCGCTTCAGGGCCGCCAGCTCGGCCAGCGCTTCGGCGGTCGGATCACGCCGCCGCACCGGCGCCGCGACCACCGGCGCCGCCACCGGCTTCTTGCGGCGCAGGAACAGGGCGAGGATGACGACGCCGGCGACGAGCAGCAGCGTCCCCACCACCCACGCCCACGGCACCCGTTCCCACCACGGCGCGGCGAGGGGACCGCGCTCGGGACGAAGCCGCGCCGAGCTGTCGTTGGCGGCGATCATCGGCGTGACCACGAGCGGAACCAGCGGCAGACGGCCCTCGTGGAGCTCCCCGTTTGCGAGGCCGGTATAGTCGAACGCAAGTCCGGGAATCGAGATCAGTCCGGTGTCGAACACCTGGAGCGGGATTTCGACCCACGCGCTGTCGCCCGGGAAGACCGTTCCCAGTCCGTGGCCGCGCGTGAGCGGGCTGCGGCCGCTGCGCATCGGACCCCACGTGAAGTTGCCGCCGGTCGCGGGCGCCTGCCACCGCACCACCGCGCCGCGCGGCACTCCGATCCAGCCGTGATAGGTCATGGGCTCGCCGAGGCGGACCGCCGCCGGAGTGACGCCCGCGTGCATCGGATAGTCGGCTGTGGCCTCGGCATGCGGCGCGAGGCACACGGCCGCGATCGCCAGCAGCGCGACGACGCCCACCGCGGCGCCGGGCCGCTCCGCGCCCGCGCCCAACGCGGCGCGGACGCCTCCGGCCGCCGGTGGCATCACGCCGCCGCTCCTCCTCGCCCGCGGCGCCGGGCGGCGAAGTAGCGCATCAGCACCGGCATCCACGGCCGGTCCATCTGCAGCGTGAGCAGCGGACAGCGCGCCTGATCGAACACCTTCTCGTTGGCGTGGCGGCGCGCCGCGGCCTCGCGATGGTAGGCGGCGCGCACCCGGGCGTTCGAGGTGTCCACCAGGCGGCGCTCGCCGGACTCGAGATCCTCGATCTCCACCCAGCCCACCGACGGCAGCATCTGATCGCGCGGATCGTGGAGCGCGATGGCCGTCACCTCGTGACGGCGGCCGAGCAGCCGCCAGTCGTTCACCTTCAGCCGGTCTTCGAAATCCGAGAGCCAGAAGATCAGGGAACGGCGCCGCGCCGCGCGCACCACGAAACGCGCCGCTTCGCCCAGCCGCGTGCCGGCGCCGCTCGGCGTCACCGCCAGCACGTCGCGCAGCAGCCGCAGCAGATGAGTCCGCCCGCGGGACGGGGGCACGAAATGCTCGACGCGTTCTCCGGCCAGCACCAGACCGACGCGATCGTTGTTGCGAATCGCCGCGAAGCCGAGCACCGCGGCCAATTCGGCGGCCAGCTCGCGCTTCTCGCCGCCGGCGGTGCCGAAGCGCATCGAGCGCGACACGTCCACCACCAGCATCACCGTCAGCTCGCGCTCTTCCACGAAACGCTTGACGTAGGGAGACCCGAGCCGGGCGGTGACGTTCCAGTCGATGGTACGCACTTCGTCGCCGGGAACGTAGGGACGCACTTCCTCGAACTCGATCCCCCGTCCCTTGAAGATGCTCTCCGAGCTGCCGGCGAACACGTCTTCCACCAGCCGGCGGCTGCGGATCTCGAGCCGCCGCACTTTCTTCAGCAGCTCGACCGCTTCGGTCACGGCACCCGCACCTGCTCCAGAATACGGCGGGCGACCTCCTCGCCGTCGACCCCTTCGGCCTCGGCTTCGTACGAGACGTGGATGCGGTGGCGCAGCACGTCCGGCGCGATCGCCTTCACGTCCTCGGGCAGCACGTAGGCGCGGCTCTCGAGCAGGGCGTGACCCTGCGCGCCGCGCACCAGGAACAGCGTGGCGCGGGGGGAAGCGCCGAATTCGATCAGGCCGTCGAGCGACAGGCCGAAGTCACGGGGGCGGCGCGTCGCCGAGACCAGGTCGAGCACGTATTCCTGGATCTTGTCGTCGACGTAGACGCCGCCGAGCGCCTCGCGCGCCTCGAGCAGGTCGGCGCGGCTGGCCTGCGGCTGCAGCGACGGCAGCGAGGCGAGCCCGGCGCGCTTGAGAATCTCCTTCTCGTCGTTGCGCTCGGGGTAGCCGACCTTGACCTTGAGCATGAAACGATCGCTCTGCGCCTCGGGCAGCGGATAAGTCCCTTCCTGCTCGATCGGATTCTGGGTGGCCATCACCAGGAACGGCTCCTCGAGCAGGTGGCTCTGGTCGCCGATCGTCACCTGCTTCTCCTGCATGGCCTCGAGCAGTGCCGACTGCACCTTGGCCGGGGCGCGATTGATCTCGTCGGCCAGCACCAGGTGGGCGAACAACGGCCCCTTCTTGGCGGTGAACGAGCCGTCGCGCGGGTTGTAGATCAGGGTGCCGGTGAGATCCGCGGGCAGCAGATCGGGCGTGAACTGGACGCGATGGAAGGTGAGCGAGAGCGAGTCGGCGAGGCTCTTGATCGCCAGGGTCTTCGCCAGGCCGGGCACGCCCTCGAGCAGCACGTGACCGCCGGTGAGGAGACCGATCAGCAGCCGGTCCACCATGTCGCGCTGTCCCACCACCGCGCGGCCGACTTCGCCGCGCACCTTCGCGAGCACGTTGCCGGCGCTTTCGATGCGCCGCGCGGCTTCCTGCTTGTCCATCATTCGCGGGCTCCCTCCCCAGATCGGACGGCGGCGATTCCGCAGTGCGGCAGTCTAGCCGAAGCTCATGCCAGCCTCCACCGCGGAAGACTCGTTCTTGCGGGGACGCGGCGGAGCGCTTGTCGAAGACCTGACGCGTGGAGACCGGCACGCAACCAGGGGCCACCCGCCCCGACCGCTAGGCCGCCTTGCTCTCGGGTTCGGGGAGAACCCACTCGGTGAGGTAGCGCTCGCGAACCTGTCGCGTTCGAGTCAGCGCGAATGGTGGCGCCAGGTCCTCGAGATCGTCGAGCCGGCTGAGACGCGTCTCGACCTCGTGCGCGAGCTCGAGCGCGCGCGCGCGGTCCGAAGCCAGGCAGGCCTGGGCGCGGGCGATCAGCTGATGCGCGCGCAAGCGCGCGAGCGCCGGAACCGCGAGGCGGGTGCGATAGCGCAGCGCCGCGGATTCGAACAGCCGCTCGGCGAGCGGGAAGCGGCGGCCGAAGGCGGCGAGCAGCGCGGCGCGATGCAGGATCCGGCCGGGGAACAGGTAGGGAACGCGGGAGGCGAGATCCCAGAAATCCAGGGCGTCGAGCATGGTGGAGGTCCCGGGGTGCGAGCGCGAGTGGCCGCGGGAACCGGTGCAGGTTCGATGCCGCGGGCGACGCTCCGGGGCGCGAAAGAAAGGCGCCGCAAGTCGCTGCGGTTGCGCGGGGGCATTTGACCCACCGCCTCGCGATTCGCGGAACTCGAGGCGAGGATTGCGGCCGCGTCGTGCGGGCCAATCAGCCTGCACGCCTCGCCCGGCCCTATCGGCGCAGCGCCGCCTCGCGAGCGAACAGCGGGAACGCCGCCGCCAGTTCGGACACCTCGCGCTCCACGGCGCGCCCGTTCTCGAGGTCGTCGGGGCGCTCGAGCACGCGCGCGATCCAGCCGCCGATCCTCCGCATCTCTTCCTCACCCATGCCGCGCGTGGTGAGCGCCGGTGTCCCGATGCGAATGCCGCTCGTCACCCAGGGTTTCTGCGGATCGTTGGGGACCGCGTTCTTGTTGACGGTGATGCGGGCGCGATGCAACGCCTCTTCGGCCACCTTGCCGGTGAGCCCGCGCTTCCGCAGGTCCACCAGCAGGAGGTGATTGTCGGTTCCGCCCGAAACCAGCTCGAAACCGTGCAGCAACAGGGTCTCCGCCAGCACGCGGGCGTTGGCCACCACCCGTTTCTGATAGCCGACGAAGCTGTCGTCGAGCGCCTCGCCGAAGCACACCGCCTTGGCCGCGATCACGTGCATCAGCGGACCGCCCTGGAGCCCGGGGAACACCGACTTGTCGAGCTTCTCCGCCCACGCGCTCTTGCACAACACGAATCCGCCCCTTGGGCCCCGCAGCGTCTTGTGCGTGGTGCTGGTGACGAAGTCGGCGTGCGGGACCGGGCTGGGATGGAGCCCCGCCGCGACCAGCCCGGCGACGTGCGCCATGTCCACCACCAGCACCGCCTCCACCTCGCGCGCGATCTCGGCGAGCCGCGGAAAGTCGAAGAGCCGCGGATAGGCGCTGGCGCCCGCGACCAGCAGGCGCGGCCGGTGCTCGCGCGCCATCGCCGCCACCGCGTCGTAGTCGATGCGGCCGTCCTCGGGACGCACGCCGTACTGCACCGCCTTCCACAGCCGGCCGGTGATCGAGACCGGGTGTCCGTGCGTGAGATGCCCGCCGTGGGCAAGGCTCATTCCCATCAGCACGTCACCGGGCTGCGAGCAGGCGAGGTAGGCGGCGAGATTGGCCGAGGCCCCCGAGTGCGGCTGCACGTTGGCGTGATCGGCGCCGAACAGCTTCTTCACGCGCTCGATCGCCAGCTCCTCGGCGATGTCCACGTACTCGCAGCCGCCGTAGTAGCGCTTGCGCGGGAGCCCCTCCGCGTACTTGTTGGTGAACACGCTGCCCTGCGCCTCGAGTATCGCCGGGCTGACGAAGTTCTCGGACGCGATCAGCTCGAGGGTGCCGAGCTGGCGGCGCTCCTCGGCCGCAATGGCGTCGGCGATCGCCGGATCCTGTTCCCGCAAAGTCGTCATGGCACCTGCCGCGGTGAGAGATGGGAGAGCTCGTAGGCTCGGATCTTCTCGAGCCGCGGGACGTGCCGGCCGCCTTCGAACGGGGTCTCCAGCCAGATCCTGAGCCAGCGCACCGCGTCCTCGTGGCGGTTGGTGCGGCCCCCGAGCGCCAGCACGTTCGAATCGTTGTGCTGGCGGGTGAGTCGCGCGGTTTCGTCGCTGGTGACCACCGAGGCGCGGATCCCCAGCACCTTGTTGGCGGCGATGCTCTCGCCGATGCCGCTGCCGCCGAGCACGATCCCGCGGTCGGCCTCGCCGCGGGCGACGCGCTCGGCGACCGGGAAGCAGAAGTCCGGGTAGTCGCACGGCTCGGTGGACCAGGTGCCGAGATCCTGCACATCGTGACGCAGGGCGGTGAGCTCGCGGATCAGGCGTCCCTTGAGTTCGAAGCCGGCGTGATCACTCCCCAGCGCGACGCGCACGGACCTCTCAGACCTTGGGCGCACCGGCCGGAACCGGCACCGCGGTCAGCCAGTGGAAGCGATCGGGGGTCTCGCCCCGCACGATCGCGAAAAACGCGTCCTGAATCTTCTTCGTGATCGGGCCGCGCTCGCCGCCACCCACCGGGATGCGGTCCACCGACGCGATCGGTGAGATCTCGACCGCGGTGCCGGTGTAGAACAGCTCCTCGGCGGCGTAGAGCATCTCGCGCGGCATCACTTCTTCGCGCACCTGGAGCCCCAGCTCGCGCGCCAGTACCATCACGGTATCGCGGGTGATCCCGGCCAGCACGCTGCTCGAGAGCGGCGGCGTCACCAGCTCGCCTTTCAGCACCGCGAACACGTTCTGGCCGCTCCCCTCGCTCACGAAGCCGTTGGCGTCGAGCGCGAGCGCCTCGCTGTACCCGTCCACCAGCGCTTCCATCTTCATGAGCTGCGAGTTCATGTAGTTGGCCGACGACTTGGCCATCGCCGGCAGCGTGTTGGGGGCGATCCGGGTCCACGAGCTGACCTTGACCGGCACGCCTCGCTGCAGCGCGTCCTCGCCCAGGTAGCCGCCCCACGGGAACGCCGCGACGCAAACTTCGACCGGGCAGCCGTAGGGATTGACGCCGAGATTCTCGTAGCCGCGGTAGATGAGCGGTCGCACGTAGCAGTCGCCGAGCTCGTTCTGTGCCACCACCTCGAGACAGACTTCGCGAATCTGCTCACGCGTGAAGTTGGGCTCCATCCGATACACGCGCGCAGAGAACATCAGCCGATCCATGTGCTCGTCGAGTCGGAAGATGGCGGCGCCGCGCGGAGTGCGATAGGCGCGCAGGCCCTCGAACACGCTCGACGCGTAGTGGGCGACGTGCGCGAGCACGTGAATGCGGGCGTCCTCCCAGGGCACCCAGCGCCCGTTCATCCAGATCGTTCTGGCCTTCTGAATCGCCATAGGACCTCCGGCCGGCGTCGGCCAGGAATCAGGACTGCGCTCAGGCTGACCGGGTGCGCAGCACGTCCAGCACCTGAGAAGTCAGCCGCTTCACGTGATGGCGGATCCTGCGCCAGCACTCTTCATAGGCTTCGCGCGAGCCACCGAACGGGTCGTCGATGGTCAGCATCGGCTCGCCGGGGGCCGGCCACTCGCTGAGCACGAAGGTGCGCGCAGGATCGGCGCCGAGCGCGCGAACCGCGCCCAGATGCGCGCTCTCCATCACCACGATCCAGTCGGCCTCTCGAACCATGGGGGCGGTGAGCCGGCGCGAACGGTGCTCGCGCAGGCTGATCCCGTCGCCGGCCGCCACCTCCACCGAGAGCGGGCTCGCCGGCTGATCTTCCCAGGCTCCGGTCCCGGCGGATTCCACCACCACCCGCGCGGCCTCCTCGCCCAGCTCGGCCACCAGCGCGGCCGCGGCCAGCGGGCTGCGACAGGTATTCCCCGTGCAGACGAACAGCACGCGAAGCCCGGGTGTGGTGCGAGACATGTCGAAACGAGGATAGGCCGCTGGTCGAGCGAGCGTCAACCGCCGTCGTCCGGGAATCGTCAGCCTTCGCGCGTGCCATCCTCGAAGTCGCCGAGCAGCGCGGTCACGTCGAGCGCCCCCTTGCGCAGCAGGCGCGGGCGCGTCCCGCTCACGTCCACCAGCGTCGAGGGAACATTGCCGCGTCGCGGCCCGCCGTCGAGCACCAGGTCGAGCTGGTTGCCGAAGATGCGCAGCACCTCTTCGGCGGTCTCGGCGGGCGGCTGTCCCGACAGGTTGGCGCTGCTCGACACCACCGGACCGCCGATGCGATCCAGCAGCTTCTGGCACAGCGTGTCGCGCGGGCAGCGAAGCGCCACGGTGCTGCCGGCGCCGCGCACCCGCACCGGGACGATCGGCCCGGCGTGGAAGATCAGCGACAGCGGCCCCGGCCAGCAGCGCTCGATCAGACGCGCCGCGACCTCGTTCACGTCGGAGGCGAGTCCGTAGGCCTGGAGCGGATCGGGGATCAGCGAGATCACCGCCAGCGACGGGTCGCGTCGCTTGAGACGCGCCACCATCTCCACCGCGGCGACGTCGAACAGCGAGCAACCGAGCCCGTAGAGGGTGTCGGTTGGAAACGCAATCACGCCGCCGCGCAGCACCGCTTCCGCCGCCGCCCGCAGCGCCGAGTCGTCGGGATGCTCGGGATCCACCTTCAGCACTTCCACGTCAGCGCTTCCCTCCCGCCGCAGCGACCTGCTGCGCGTGCTCCTCGAGCCGCTGCGCGAGCGCCGCGTCGCCCAGCGCCAGGATGCGCAGCGCGAGATGCGCGGCGTTGCGCGCGCCCCACGATCCCACCCCGAGCGTTCCCACCGGCACGCCCGGCGGCATCTGAACGGTCGAGAGCAGCGCGTCGAATCCGCCGAGCGGCGAGCTGGCCAGCGGCACGCCCAGCACCGGCAGTCGCGAATGCGCGGCCATCGCTCCGGCGAGATGCGCAGCGCCGCCGGCCGCGGCGACGATCACCTGGATTCCGCGCGACTTCGCCGATCGCGCCCACTCCGCGGCGGCTTCCGGCGTTCGGTGCGCCGAGCGCACCACCAGCTCCCATCCCACGCCGAATTCGTCCAGCACGCGGCCGGCTTCTTCCATCACCGCGCGATCGGACTCGCTGCCCATCACCATCCCGACCCGGATCGCCCGGGCCTCCCCGCTCTTCGCCATTTCAAGCTCCCCGTGTGGTGGCGTTCGATGCGCCGACGTCGGCGGCGATGTCACGCCGCGCGCGCCAGCCGGTTCCGGACAGCCGATCCACCGCGCGATAGGCGGCCGCCCTCGCTTCCGAGAGATCGGCGCCACGCCCGATCACGTAGGCGGCGCGACCCCCGGTGACGCGCCAGCCTCCCGGCGAGGGAGCGGTGGCGGCGTGAAAGATCTCGACGTTCCGATCGGACTCGAGCGCTTCCAGCCCGACGATCGTGCCGGCGCCCGCGGTGGAATCCGGGTAGCCCGCGTCGGTGAGCGCGATCGCGACTGCGGCGCCGGGCGCCCGCGAAACCGCTCCGGCGTCGAGAGCGCCCCGGCTCGCGCCGAGCAGCAGCTCGCTCAGCGACCCCTCGAGCAGCGGCAACACCACCTGCGCCTCGGGATCGCCGAAGCGCACGTTGAACTCGATCACGCGCGGCCCGGTTCCGGTCAGCATGAGTCCGCAATAGAGCAGACCGCGGAACGGAGTTCCGCGCTCCCGCATCCGGCCCAGCAATGGCGAGACGATCCGCCGCTCGATCTCGGATTCCAGCGCCGGCCCCACGCCGGGGTGCGGCGCCAGCGCGCCCATGCCGCCAGTGTTGGGGCCGCGATTCGAATCGAAAGCGCGCTTGTAGTCGCGAGCCGCGGGGAGCAGCAGCGCGCGATTCCCGTCGCACACCGCCATCACCGAAGCCTCCTCGCCGGCCAGGAACTCTTCCAGCACCACGCGACTCCCGCCCGCGCCGAAGCGCCGGCGGGTGAAGCAGTCGGCGAGGAAGTCCTCGGCCTCGCGTCGGTCTCCCGTCACCCGCACGCCCTTGCCCGCGGCGAGCCCGTCGGCCTTGATCACCCACGGCGGGCCGAAGCGCGGGAGCGCCTCACGCGCGGCGTGCACGTCGTCGAACGCCTCGGCGCGGGCGGTCGGCACGCGCGCCTCGCTCATCACCTGCTTGGCGAACCACTTGCTGCTCTCGAGCCGCGCCGCCTCGCCGGAGGGGCCGAAGGTCGGGATGCCGGCCGACTCGAGCACGTCGGCAAGGCCGGCGGCGAGCGGCACCTCGGGACCTACCACGATCAGCTCGATCGCGTACGCGCGCGCCGCCGCAAGTACCGCCTCGGGATTCGCCCCATCGATCGGAAGGCAGTCAAAGCGAGCGGCGATGCCGGGATTGCCGGGCGCCACGCGCACCTGGGGCCGCTCGGGATCGCGGCTCAACCGCCAGGCCAGCGCGTGCTCGCGACCTCCCGAGCCGATGACGAGAATCCGCCGGACACTCATGCCCGGGACTGTAGCGATGGCGCTCGGCGCGCGGCAAGCCCGCGCGCCACCGTCAGAGCTTCGACGCCAGCCGCGCCAGCTCTTCGCGCAGCAGCTCCTGCACCACCTGCGGCGCGGCCTGCCCCCCGGTGCGCTTCATCACCTGGCCGACGAGGAATCCGATGGTCGCGGTCTTGCCGGCCAGCACCTGGGCCACCGGGCCGGGATGCGCCTCGAGGACCTCGCGAACCACCGGCAGCAACTCGTCGGCCGACGCCTGCACCCGGAAACCGCGGCGCGCGACGATGGCCCCCGGATCGTCGCCGGTCTCGGCCATCTCCTCGAACACCTGTTTGGCGTTTGGGCCGGTCAGCTGGCCGGCCTCGAGTCGCTTGAGCAGATCGGCGAAGCGGGCCACCGGCACTTTCACGGCCCACTCGCCGAGCGTCACGCCCCGGGCCTTCATGACCCGCAGCATTTCGGTCATCACCCAGTTGCTGGCGAGCTTGGGGGGCGCGGCCGCGGCCAGCGCTTCGAAATAGTCGGAAAGTTCCTTCCCCTCGCAAAGCACCGCGGCGTCGTAGGCCGGCAGGCGGAAGGCCTCGACGAAGCGCCGCTCACGCGCCCACGGCAGCTCGGGCAGCGAGGCGCGCGCCGCGTCCACCCAGGCGCGCCCCACCACCAGCTCGGGTAGATCGGGATCGGGGAAGTAGCGGTAGTCGTGCGCGTGTTCCTTGGAGCGCATCACCGCCAGCCTGTCGTGGTCGGCGTCGTAGAGCAGCGTCGCCTGTTCGATTCTTTGGCCGGCGTCGAGCGCGCGGGACTGCCGCGCCATCTCGGCGGCAATGCCCTTCTCGACACCCTTGATCGAATTCAGGTTCTTGAGCTCGGTCTTGGTGCCGAATTTCGCGTCCCCGACCTCGCGCAGGCTGACGTTGGCGTCGCAGCGCAAGTGTCCCTTTTCCATGTCGCCGTCCGAGATGCCCAGCCAGCGCACCAGGCGCCGCAGTCCCCCGAGGAACGCACCGCACTCCTCGGGCGTGCGAAACACCGGCTGAGTCACGAGCTCGAGCAGCGGCACCCCGGCGCGGTTGAAGTCCACCCTCGAAATGCGCCGGTCGCCGTGCCGCTCGGGATGGAACGACTTGCCGGTGTCTTCCTCGATGTGAACGCGGGTGAGGGCGAACTCGCGCTCGGCATCGGCGGTCTGGACCGAGAGCGCTCCTCCCTCGCACAGCGGCCGGTCGTACTGGGTGATCTGATAGTTCTTCGGCATGTCGGGATAGAAGTAATGCTTGCGCGCGAACACGCTGCGCTCGCGGATCTCGCAGTCGAGCGCCAGGCCGAGCCGCATGGCGGCGTCGATCGCCTCGCGGTTCGCGCGCGGCAGCGCCCCCGGCAGGCCGAGACACACCGGGCAGGTGTTGGCATTGGGGGGCGCGCCGAACTCGGCCGGGCAATCGCAGAACATCTTGCTCGCGGTGCGGAGCTGGATATGACACTCGAGCCCGATTACCGCTTCGCGGGCCATGCGAACTCCTGCTCGTGCTCGCGGTCGAGCCGCGCCTCCTCGCCACCCACCTCGATCGCGCGACCGGCTCGCAGCAGCACCGGCTCGGAATCGTAGGGTCCGAGCAGCTGCACGGCGCGCGGCAGCCCGGAGGCCGCCAGCCCCACCGGGCAGGTGAGCCCGGGGATGCCGGCGAGATTGGCGCCGATGGTGAAGATGTCGCTGAGGTACATGGCCAGCGGATCGTCGGTCTTCTCGCCGAGACGGAACGGCAGGGTGGGCGACACCGGCAGCAGCATGAAGTCGCAGCGCCGGAAGGCGTCCTCGTATTCCTGGCGGATGCGCGTGCGCGCCCGCTGGGCCTTGAGATAGTAGGCGTCGTAGTAGCCTGCGGAGAGCGCATAGGTTCCGAGCAGGATGCGGCGCTGGACTTCGGGGCCGAACCCTTCGCTGCGGGTGCGCCTGTAGAGCTCCGCCACTTCGGGGGTGTCGGCGTGGCGGAAGCCGTAGCGCACGCCGTCGAAGCGCGCGAGATTCGAGCTGGCCTCGGCGGTGGCCACCAGGTAATAGGTGGCAACCGCATACTCGCCGGGGAGGAAGTCGAACGGGACGCGCACCGCCCCGGCGCGTTCGAGCCACGAGGCGGCGTCTTCGAGTCCGGCGATCACCTCGCGCTCGACTCCCTCCTTCCACAGATTGGCGGGCCAGCCGAAGCGGAGCCCGCGAACGCCGCGATCCCAGCCGCTCACGTCGGGGGCCGGGCCGGGGCGAGTGGTGGCGTCGAAGGGATCGGGGCCGGCCAGGATCTCGTAGGCCAGCGCCGCGTCGCCGGCATGGCGCGCGAACACGCCGACCTGGTCGAGCGAGGAACCGAATGCCACCAGCCCGTAACGCGACAGGCGTCCATAGGTCGGCTTGAGCCCGAACACGCCGCAGAACGCGGCCGGCTGCCGCACCGAGCCGCCGGTGTCCGAGCCGAGCCCGAGCGGCGCGAGCCCGTAGGCGACCGCGGCCGCCGGCCCGCCGCTCGAGCCCCCCGGCACTCGCGTCAGGTCGTAGGGATTGCGGGTTGGACCGAAAGCGCTGAACTCGGTGGACGAGCCCATCGCGAACTCGTCCATGTTGCCCTTGCCGGTGACGATCGCTCCCGCCTCCCGGAGCCGCGCGACCACGGTCGCGTCATAGGGCGAGGTCCAGCGGCCGAGAATCCGCGAGGCGCAGGTGGTCGGATATTCGGTGGTACAGAGGTTGTCCTTGACGACCACCGGCACACCGGCAAGCGCGCCCGAGCGCGAGCCCGCGCACGCCTTCTCGCGCGCCGCGCGATCGGCGTGGACGATGGCGTGGACCTCGGCTTCCCAGCTCGCAGCCGGCCCCTCCCATCCTGACTCCACCGCATCGTTGACGCCGGTCGAACCGGAGCGCACACGCCCGGTCAGCGCACGCGCCGAATGCCGCCAGAGCTCGGAGGCGGTCATGGATTGAGGTTCTCCACGATCGGTGGCACCAGGAAGAATCCGTCCTCGGACTCGGGGGCTTCGCGCGTGGCGACCTCGGCACCGAGGCGGCGGCCGTTCACCACATCGGAACGCAGCGCTCCTTCGGACGAGGCGAAGGTGCCCGGCTCGCTCGCGGAAAGATCGAGCCGATTGAGCGCGGCCACGAACTCGAGCACGCTCGAGAGCTGTCCGGCCATGGTGTCGAGTTGCTCGGGAGACAGCCGCAGCCGCGACAGTTCGGCGATGCGCTCCACTTCGTCACGCCGGATCGCCATCGTCCCCTCCACTCAGGAATCGCCCCAGCACCCGCTTGATCTGGGTGCCGAATCGAACCGTGAAGCGCGCGGATTCGCCCTCGCCGTCGGCCGCCATCACCACGCCACGCCCGAACTGATCGTGGTGTACGGTGCGCCCCACCGCGCGATGTCGAGTCGAGGCGAACGCCGCGCCGTCCTCCGCCCCGCCGCTGCGCAAGCCGTGTGCGCGGCGGCGCCCGCCACGCCAGTCTCCGGTATCCCCGGAGTCGATGCGCCATCCGAAAGCCGGGCGCTCTTCCTCGCGCTCGAGCAGCTCAGCCGGGATCTCGTCGACGAAGCGCGAGATCTGGCTTCCGCCGGGACCATCCCACCGGCGGCGGTAGGCGGCCGCGGTCAGCATCACCTCTTCGCGCGCGCGGGTCAGCGCCACGTAGAACAGGCGGCGCTCCTCCTCGAGCCGCGATTCGTCGTCGAGCGAAGCCGCGTGCGGCAGCAAGCCCTCTTCGAGGCCCGCCACCAGCACCGCCGGGAACTCGAGGCCCTTGGCGTTGTGCATGGTGAGCAGCAACGCGCGATCCGCGCCCTCCTCGAGCCGATCGGCGTCGGTCACCAGTGCGGCTTCGGCCAGGAAGGAATCCAGATCGGGCGTGTACGATCCGGCCGCCACCAGCTCTTCGATCACGCCCCGGCGCTCTTCGCGTTCGCGAGCCTCTTCGTCGTCGAGCGTGTCGAGGTAGCGGGTGCGCTCGAGCACCAGCCGCAGCAGCGTCTCCGCGCTCTCGGCGCGGCGCGTGCGGATCTCTTCGAGCAGCGCGAGGAAGGCCTCGGCGCCGGCGCGCGCCGGACGCGGCAGACGACCCTCGGCCGCGACGCGCGCCAGCGCCTCGGGCGGCGTCGCGGCGCCGGCTTCGAGCGCCGCCTCGACCTGAGCGCGCACCCCTGGTCCCAGACCGCGACGCGGCAGATTCCACACCCGCCAGAACGACACCAGATCCACCGGATTGACGGCGAGCCGCAGATAGGCGAGCAGGTCCTTCACCTCGCGGCGCTGGAAGAACGAGATGCCGCCCACGATCTGATAGCCGATCCCGCTCTGACGCAGCTCGATTTCCAGCGCGCGCGATTGCGCGTGCGTTCGATAGAGCACCGCGCAGTCGGACAGCCGCCGGCCGCGCGAGCGGCACGACTCGATCCAGCGCCGCACGCGCCGCGCTTCCTCGGCCTCGTCGGAGGCGAGCGCGAAGCGGATCGGGTCGCCCTCCGGCCCTTCGCACCACAGAGTCTTCCCCTTGCGGTGGCGATTGCACGCGATCACCGCGTTGGCGGCGGCGAGAATCCTCGACGTGGAGCGATAGTTCTGCTCGAGCCGGATCACCGACGCCCCGGGAAACGCGGTTTCGAAGTCGAGCACGTTGGAGAGATCGGCGCCCCGCCAGCCGTAGATCGACTGATCGTCGTCGCCCACCACGAACAGATTGCGGTGCGCGGCGGACAGGGCGTGCACGAGCAGGAACTGGGCGTGATTGGTGTCCTGGTATTCGTCCACCAGCACGTGACGGAAGCGGCGCGCCCACGCCTCGCCTACCTCGCGATGATCACGCATCAGCTGGACGGTCTCGGCGATCAGGTCGTCGAAATCGAGCGCCCCGTGCGAGCGCAGCGCTTCCTGATAGGCGCGATAACATTCGGCGATCCGCCGTTCGAATGGCGAGTCGGCCGAGCGCTCCATGGCATCGGGGTCGATCAGCGCGTTCTTGGCGGAGGAGATCCGCTCGCGCACCACCGGCAGGCGATAGGCGTCCTCGGGGAGCTGGAGACGCGCGATCACCTGCTTCAGCACGCTCTCCTGATCCTCGCGATCGTAGATCGCGAAGCTCGAGGGCAGGCCGAGCCGGGCCGCTTCGCGGCGCAGGATGCGCACCGCGGTGGCGTGAAAGGTGCCGACCCAGAGTGACTGGGCGGCGTCGCCGGCCATGGCCCGCAACCGCTCGCGCATTTCCCGGGCGGCGCGATTGGTAAAGGTGAAGGCGAGGATCGCGCCCGGTGCGATCCCGTGGTCGAGCAGCCGCGCGATGCGCGCGGTCAGAACGCGGGTCTTGCCGCTTCCGGCTCCCGCCACCACCAGCAGGGGACCACCCTCGTGGAGCACGGCGGCGCGCTGCGCCTCGTTGAGCGAGGCGGCGAGAGCGTTGGAGAACGAGTTCGTGCGGGGGCTGGCGAGATCCACAGGACCTCGCAATCTACGGCACCCCGCGATGAAGGTTCAACCCAGGAGGCGCGTCAGCGCGTTCGAGCACCGGGCGCCGGAGAAGCGACGCGCGAGGCGTATCCCCTCGGAGACTTCACGGCGAGGAGCGACCTCGGCAACACAGTGATCGAAGGCGGTGGCGCGCCTCAGAATTCGGGGCCGATCGTGAAGTACCAGTGGGGCTGGCTGGTGAAGTGCATGTCGGTGTGCCACGCGACATCGAGTCGCATGATCATGTAATAGAAGTAGGTGCGCAGCCCGGTGCCGAACCCGACTCTGGGAGCGCTCAGCACACGCCCGTAGGGACCGACGACGCTCAGGCGCGGGCTGAAGCTGTTGTCCCATACCCCGCCCACGTCCCCGAAGATCGCGCCGTGCAGGTTCATCAGGCCGATCGGTAGCGGGCCGACGATTCCCATCTGCTGGATGAACGGGAACCGGACTTCGGCGCTGTAGATCGCCATGCGCGTGCCGATCAGGGTGAGATCCTGATAGCCGCGCAGCGTCGCCGCGCCGCCGACGTGGAACGACTGCGCGTTGGGGCCGAAGCTGGCGCCGGCGAGCAGCCGGCTCGCGAACGAGTAGCCGTGGCCGAAATCGGTGTAGCGGCGGCCATCGAGCGTCACGGTCTGGTACGAAAGCGCGTTGGGCAGGACGCCGAGTGCGGGCGCGTAGGTCAGGTTGTAGCGATGCCCGTTGACCGGGCCGTAGTAGCCGAACAGCGAATTGTCGGCGACCAGCGAGACGCTGGGCGAAGTGACCGAGCGGTACTGCCGGTTCTGCTGGTAGAAATTGCCGAACACGTCCTCGGCGAAGAACTGCCGTTCGACGAACAGTTGGGTGAGGTTGAAGCTCACCCGCCAGAACTTGTCGAATGGATAGGACGCCGATCCGATCCCGCCGAAGTTACGCTCGGAGAACAGCCGCGGCGCCCCGAATTCCTCGCCCAGCGACGACACCGACGACGAGTAGTAGTTCTTGAAGTGGAACAGACCGAAGCTGTAGTCCCAGCGGCGCGGCAGGTAGTTGTAGACCACCAGCGCGTTGGTCTGATCGAGCGAGCTGCTGAAGACGTCGGTCGAAATGTACAGCTCGTGGTTGCCGAGGAAGTCGCTGAACGCGAATTGCGTGCTGCCCACGAACCCGTATCCGGTCGACGCGTAGAAGCCGCCGCCAGCGTAGTCGGGCGCGAGCTTCACGCGATACGGCGTGGACGGCTGTCCCAACAGGGAATCGGGAAGCGCGAACGGGCCGCCATGCTCCTGGAGCGGAACCGTGGTGGCGAGCGCCAGCGCGCTGTCGCGCTCGGCGCTCCTCGGTTCCTCGCGCTCGACCATGCGGCCCGGCTCGCCGGTCCACGCCGGGGGCTCACCGCCGAACGAGGGCTCGTGGCCACCGTGCCGCGCCCCCTCGCCTTCGCCATGACCGGCCGGCGGCGTTCCCGCCAGCAGCGTGTCCTTGGGGGCGCCCGAGACGCTGTCGGGGAAGCTGACGGCCAGCGCCCCGCTGGCGGGCGCGAAACGCGTGATGGTGTCACGCGGCGCGCTCGCCGCCACGTCCATGGTCAGCACCGTCTGCGGCGCATGCTGCTTGAGTCGGCGAAGCACGCCGTCGAGGGAGAGCGGCTCGCGCACCACGTAGACGTCGAAGCCACCATGGGTGAACGCCGAGTAGGCGACGCGATCCCCCTGGCGCGACCAGCTCACGCTCATCAGACCTCCGAGGACGTCGGTGAGCTGAGTAACCAGCGAATCGGCGCTGTCCCACACGTAAGCGTTGGGCGTGCCGTTGCGATCCGAGATGAACACCAGCTTGCGACCGTCGCCCGACCAGGCCGGGGAATGCGCGGCGCCCCACATCTCGAGCACCTTGCTGATCTCGCCGGTGGTGAGGTCGAGGTTGTAGAGCGCGTAGGTGCCCGGGCCCTGCGGGGTGTGCTGGGCGTGCATCACCACCGGAACCAGCCGGTCCGAGGAGAACGTGATGGTCTTGCCGTCGGGCGTCCAGCAGGGCTCGGTCTCGTCATAGGCGTCGTTGGTGAGCCGGCGCACCTTTCCGGTCTTCGAGTTCACCAGGTAGAGATCCGACCGCCCGTCCTTCACGCCCGCCACGACGATGTCGTCGCTGACCGGCGACCAGGCCGGGTAGGCGAGCGCATCGCAGCGCAGATCGAACCGCTCCTGGACGTCGCCGTTGTCGGCGTTCACCACGTAGAGGACGTCGTGGCCCGCACTCTTCGCGGTCAACGCGATGCTGTTGCCGTCGGGCGACCAGGTCAGCGAGCTGCGGAACGAGGGGATGTTCTCGAACTTGACGCCGCGCTCGCCGCGAATCAGCCGCGTCAGGACGTGCCCGTCGATCGCCGACATGACGAAGACGTCGGTGTACTCCTTGCGGTCCGAGAAGTACGCGATCCGGTCGCCCTGCGGCGAGACCGCCGGCGAGGTGTTGAGATTGCTCTGATCGTGGCGGTGGTCGGTGAGCGCGCGCCCGTACCGGTCCGGCTGCTGCTTGATCGCGATCGTCGGCCAGTAGCGGCGCTTCAGGTACTCGCGCCACTGCTCGTCGAACTTGGACACCGTCATGCCGGTGGTGCGCTGGAAGGCGCGATCGAAGTTGCGATAATTGTGGATCCGCTGCATGAGCTCGCGATACCGATCCTCGCCGAAGCGATCGATCAGGTAGCCGACCGCCGACTGCCCCTGCTTGTAGACGATGTAGCCGCCCGAGTACTCGAGCGGTGGCAGGTAGCCCTCGATCGTGCCGTCGCGCAGGAACATCTCCTCGTTCGATTCGTCGCCGCCCAGCGAGAAGTACTCGGCCGAGCCTTCCGCGAACCACAACGGCATCGAGAAGAAGCTCTGGCGCGCGATCATCGCGGCCGCGGAGCCGCCATAGAGCAGGTCGAACATGATGGCGTGCGTGAGCTCGTGCACGACCACGTGGCGAAGCTCGTCGTAGGAGCCGGTGAACGGGATCACCACGCGATTGCGGAGCGCTTCCGTGAATCCGCCGGTGCCGCCGTCGATCAGCTCGGGCGTGATGTTGGTTTGCGAGAAATCGTTGTGCGAGCCGTAGAGGATGATCGGGACGCGGCGGCCGAGGTTGTGCCCGATCCGGGGCGCGAGGTAGGCGTGCGCCTTCTCGGCCAGGTCCAGCACCCGCATCGCCAGGCTGTCGAGACCGGAGTAGTAGTAGACGTCGAAATGGTCCGAGGTGATCGACCGCCAGTCGTACTGCCGGTACTGGACCTTGTTCTGGCCGAAGTACTGAGCCGAAGCCGTCCCCGAGGTCAGGGCCAGCAGCCATCCGGCGACCAGTCCGGCGATCCACCCGCGACGCATCAAGAAAACTCCCCCCCGTTCGGCTTCTGGTGGCGGCCGCCCTCAGACACGATACACCCGTTCCGACGCAATGGGTTCCACCCAGTTGCCCGCAATTTCAGTGCTAGTACTCCCAGCGGGCCTTCAGGTTGACATTGAAATCCGGCCAGTTGGCGGTGGTGGTGTTCGAGGTCCCGCCCAGCGATCGCCTTTGCGTAAGCTCCGTCTGAAGATAGACGAATCGATTCAGCCGGTACTCGGCCTCCACGTCGCGCTCGAAGGCCTCACCGGGGTCGGTGGTGGGGCCGGTGCGGGTGAATCCCGGCAATCGCTGTCGATAGTGGAGGGAAATATTCGGTGTCAATTGGGTGCCAAGCCCCAGCACCACGTCCCCTTCTCCGCGCAGCAATCCGCCCTGCTCGCGCTGGATTTCCCAGTCGCTGATGTAGCCTTTGAACGCTCGTGACATTTCCGCCGACATGGTCCGATTGATGGCCTGGGTCAGGTAGCTGTCCAGCGGGTCCCCCAGCTGGACCCCACCCTGCTTGGGGTCGTAGAAGCGCCCCACCGTCAGCTCGCGAAGGATTCGAGGCTGGTCCCAGTCGGGCGGATCGCTCGCGAAATCCACCACCGGCTCGTTCGCCCGGCCGGTGATCGTGGCGGTGATCACGTGCGGGGCTCCCGAGGAATCGGCGCTCATTTCTTCGGCGCTCGAGGCCGCCCCCTGGAACGAGGTGATCCGGGTGGTCGCCTCGATGTCGAGCTGGGGATTGACCCCGGTCTCGTTGTCGAAGGTGAGGTTCGCGCGCGAGATGTCGAACTTGTTGCTGAGGAAGTAATAGGTGCCCTTCAAGCTCTGCAGGTCCCCGTAGATCTGCAGCGAATCGGGGGTCTGCTCGAGCGTCAAATCGGCGCTGAATTCGATGTCACCGTCGGGCGGCTGCCAGTGGAGGTTTCGGCTCGCGGCCACCTGAACGCGATAGGTCCAGAACAGCGGCTGGGTGGTGGCGGCGAGCTGCTGCGCCTGACTCTGATTGGCGAAATCGAACAGCACCGCGGCGCTGCGCAACTGCACGTTGCCCGTCACCTCGGGAAGCGTGGAACCCTGGACCTTCGGGCCATTGCCCACCACGAAATCACCGTCGAACTGCGCGGCGTAGAGCCCTTCCTCGACGGCGGTGAACTGACGCAGCTGCAGATCGAACCGGTAGCCCTTGAGCGCCAGACCGTCGAGTTCGACCACGCCCTTGCCGAACACCGTGCCTTCCTGGCCCTGGCGTGCGCGCAGACTGTCGAGCGTGACGCGCGCTTCATCGAAATGGAAATCCGCCGACAGCTTGTCGAGCACCTCTTCGCGGCCCGCCATGCGAATCGCTCCGTCGCGGATCCGCGTGGTGCCCGAGAGCCGCGGCGATCGCGCGGTGCCCGCGACCCGTGCCTCGAGCGCGAACCGCCCGCGCGCCCAGCCGAGCGGCGGCACGAACACCGGCAGCAGCGCCAGATCGCCGTTCGGGATCTGCACCTTCCAGTCCATGGGCTGATCGGGGATCCGGGCGGGACGGCCGAGGGCCAGCGCCAGCGGCAGGCTGCCGGAAGCAGTGGACACCACCGAACCGCGCGTGACCCGGGCCTGATTGACGCGCAATCGCTCCGACGCGTACGAGCACTCGAGCGCTCCGGCATCCACCTTGAAATCGCGCCAGCCGAAGGGTTGAGCATCGGCTTTGAGCGTGAACTCGGGATGGGCGGGGCTGCCGTTCAGCTGCAGGCTGGCATCCAGGCGTCCCGACCAGCCCATCGGCTTGGGCAGCAGGTGCTCGGCCTGCTCGAGCGCGATCTGGCTCACGCGCGCGCTCCCCTCCCAGCTTGCGCCCTCGGCGAGCCAGCGCACCACGCCGTCCGCCGTGAGAGTGTCGGGCCACGCCCTCGCGGTTCGATCCACGCGCCCGCTGGCGCGCGCTTCGCCGCCGCCCACCCCGAGCACCAGGTTCTTCACGACCAGCTGGCGCTTCATGCCTTCGAGCGCGACGTCGAGCGAGTCGGCGCGATGGCCGCCCTCTTCCGGCCCGGTGCAGTCGGCGTCGAAGCTCCAGCTGGGGTCGCCGTTCACGCCGCGCACCGAGAGTTGCGCATCCGCGCTGCCCCCCAGCCGCCAGTCGAGCGGCAAGCCCAGGCGCGAGAGCTGGAGCGCGTGCGCGCGTGCGTCGAACGAGTAGGTGCCTCCCGGCGCCGCCCAACGCCCGGTGCATTCGAGGCGCGAACTCCCGTCGTGCGCGATCAGCCGATCGAAGTCGACGCCGCGCGGGTCTCCGGCCAGATCGAGCGGGGGATCCGCGATCCACCGGAACTGGCTGCTGCTCGCGGCGGCGCGATCGAGTCGCATCTTCCAGCCGTCGCGGGTCCAGCTGGCATCGCCTCCCACCGCGATCGTGGTATCGCCGGCCCAGGCCGTCACGCTGTCGAGGCTGGCGCGCTGATCGAGCAGGTGAACCGCCACTCGACTGCTGTCGAAGTGCAGTCCCAGGAACATCAGGTCGCGCATCTCGCCGCCGGCGTCGAGATCGGGGGTGGGCAGCAAACGGCCATGGAGCTGATCCAGACGCCAGTTCGCGAAATGCGCGCCGAGCCACTCGCTCTGGCTGCCGGACAGCGAGCCGTCCACCGTCAGGGCGTTGCCGCGGCTCACCACGCCGCCGCGCCCCTCGGCGAGGGTGCCCTTGAGCCCGCTGGCGCGCCCGTCCGGCCACTCCTCGAGCGGGAAGTGCATCGCGCTCCAGCTCCCCAACCAGCCCCACGAGCGGGTGCCGGCGCGCAGCGAGAACTCGCCGCCGCGACGGAAGTAGTCCACGGTGAAGGTGTCGGTGGTGGCGGCCGGCGCGTGGTAGAGCACCTCGGCGCTGTCGGCGCGCCAGCCCGCGAGCTCGGAGCCGAGCAGGCGAGCGCGCAGATCGAGATCGTGCTTGTCGTTCTCGGTCAACGCGAAGGAGCCATTCAGGTTTCCCTGTGGCCAGCCGTCGAGTTTGAACGCATGCCAGGCGCGCGGATCGACCCGGTCGGCCGCGGCGGCCAGCGTCCACCGCCCCCCCGCCCAGTCGAATCTCCCATGCACGGTTCCGGAAGGCGTGACCGCGTCGAGCGGCTCCACCACCAGCTTGCCGCGAGCATAGGTGAGGTGGCCGCTGCCGTTGGCGGCGAGTCCGTTCCAGGTCAGGTCGCCGCGGAAATCCGCGCGCCAGTCGCGATCCCCGACCGCGTCCAGCGAGAAGCGGCCGAGCCCCGGCACGTCGAAGACCCCGTTGTCGAATACCTTCGCCAGCCACGCCCAGCGCACGCGATCGATGTTGGCGTGAACGAAGCGCTCCCGGGCGTCCGATTTCCAGGTGGCGCGCGCCGACAGCATCACGTCCGGCCCGCGCAGCTCGTCGACCCGGATCCGCACGCTGTCGCCCGACGCATAGCTGCCTCGCAGCTGATCGAGCGCCGATCCCCACGGGCCGCTCCGGAAGCTGAGCCGATCGAGCGCCGCCGAAGTCTCGTCCCCCATCTGTACGCGCGCGCGGGCTTCGAGCCCCGCGATCCCCGGCTGCTTCATGGGCAGCTCGATCGAGCCGTCCCGAATCGTGATTCCGAGATCGAGGTGTCTCGATTTGCCGCCGTGAATGAGCCCGCTTCGCCACTGCGGCAGCCGCAGAGAACCGTCGGCAGCCCGGGTGAGGTGCACGACCGGACGATCCAGCTCGATCTCGATCGGCCCCGGGCCTCCCGTCGCCAGGCCCCAGGCCGGGTAGCGAAGCTGCATCTCGCGCGCTTCGAGCAGCGGCGGCCCGTGCCCGTCCCGGAATCGAACCACCGGATGAACGACATGCACGCCGGTCAGCGGATTGCCCTTCAAATCGCTGATCTGGAGCACCAGATCGGTGCGCGTGGCGAGCGCCTGATTGAGCACCACCGTGATTTCCTGCGCCACCCACACGGTGCGATGGGCCAGGTACAGCGCCGTGCTCACCAGGATCAGCGCCACCAGTCCGACCAGCCCGAACGCCACCAGCATCGCGATGCGGGCCACCGTCCAGCGCACCGGCTGCGGAACGTGCTCCACGACCTCGTGGATCTCTTCCTTGATTTCTTCGACCAGCTCGTGCACCTGCTCCTGCACCTGCTCGACGGCGGAGTGCGGCTCATGCTCCGGCGGCGGGGCCGGCGTTTCGGGAGAGGGCGAAAGCGGGTCGTCAGGACACATTCAGAAGCTCGGACCAATGGCGAACTGGGGTTCGGCGACCAGGGCGGGACCGGTGGCGTCCGGTCGCAGACTCCAGGTGAAATCGAGCCGGAGCGGCCCGATCGGAAGATTCATGCGCGGGCCGATGCCGAACACATAACGGACGTCATCCTTGCCCATCGACTCGTGGCTCAACACCGGCTTGAAGTTCTCGATTCGGATGCGCGCGGTCCGCTCCCAGGCGTTGCCGGCGTCCGCGTAGATCTCGAGCCCGAACGGACCGATCACCGGCACGCGCAGTTCGACGTTGCCGAAGATCACCGCGAGCCCGCCGGTGGTGGGAATCGAGTTCTCGGAGTAACCGCGAACCGTGTTCACGCCGCCGATCCGATAGCGGTCTTCGAGCGGCACCTGGGCCACCAGGCTGTCGAGACCCACCGTGGGGGTGAGCAGCGGGCCCTCGCCGAACGGGTGGATGCCGCCGATTCGCACCCGCCAGGCGAACACCGTCCCGTTGCGGTTGGGTTGATAGCCCCCGATCGCCCCACCGAGCTTGTAGAAGCTGCTGGTGCCCTTGAGCGGTCCACCGGCGATCTCCCCGAGCACCGACTGCACGGTGCCGCGGGTCGGATTCAGAGGGTTGTCTCGCGAATTGTGGTCGAAGCCGAGCTGGAGCCGGTGGGTCGTGTACGACGGCCGGGTCTCGAGCTGGAGCGAGTCGATGGTGTTCTGCGGAATGCCCGTCGCCAGGATCTGCAGCGCCTGGGTCACGAACGTATTGTCGAGGGTTGCGCGCAGCAGCACGGTGGGGCTCGGCTCGCGTCTCAGCTGAAGGCTCACGCCGCGTGCGGTCTGTTCCACGACCCAGCGCGGGTCGGCGCGATCGTTGCGGTCCTCGAAGTACCCGGTGACCTCGCCACGGGTGCGGGTCTTGAACAGCCAGGGTTCGAGGAGCGACAACTCGGTGCGGGTCAGCAGGAACTTCCCGTTGCCGTCGAACGCCAGCCTGGAGTTGAGGGTCATCTGCTGGCCGTGACCGGTCAGATTGCGGTGCCCCCACTCCCCGGTGAAACGGAAGCGTTCGCTGGTGCCGCTGCCGATGCCGGCGTCCACCCAGCGCGTCTTCTTGTCGCGAACGCGCAGATCGAACTCCATCTTTCGCCGGGCGCTGTCGGGGAGCAGCGTGATCTGGGCCTGGCTGAACAGCCCGGTGCCGTAGATCCGGTCGATCGAGCGCTCGACCCGCTCCATCTTGAAGGGATCGCCGTCCTTGATGAGCAGCTCGCGGCGCACCAGGTACTCGCGAGTGTGCAGCTCGGTCGGCGAGGACAGATAGACCTTGCCGAAGGTATAGGGCGGCCCCTCGTTCACCTCGTAGGTCACGGTCACCGCCAGCGACTCACGGCTGGCGAAGGCGCGCACCCGCGGCAGATAGCCGCGATCCTGGTAGTAGCGCTCGATGCGTAGCGTGTCCGCCACCAGATAGGCGGGATTGAACGGCTGCTTCACCTTCGCGTAGATGTGATGGCGCAGTCCGTCCACCGACACCGCCGTGACGCCCAGCCAATCGATGCTCTGAATGTACGATCGACGGCCTTCAGCGATCACGAAGCGAACGTCCGCCTGCGAAGGTTCGGGCCCGGGCAGGATCTTCCAGGTGACGGTGGCGTCGAGGAAGCCGCGCTGGCGGAATACCGCCGCGATCGACGAGGTGTCGGCGCGCAGGAAATCCACGCGCAGCCGCGGGCGGTCATGCCATGGCCAGATCGATGGGCGTCGCGTCTTCATCACCGGCCAGATGTCCTTGCTGGACACGTGATGCCGCCCCTCGAGCCGGACCGAGGCGATGGTCTTGAGCTCGGTAGGCACGTCGTCCACTCCCTGCGCGCGGGCGCACTCGGCCAGGGCGGCCATCGCGATGCAACCGAAGACGAATCTCCAACCGGCCGTCCATGGCCTGCCCGGCTTGCGAAGCGGCGCCGCTGAACGAACCTCGTGCCGCGGCGCCGGCAAGAATGCTCTAGGGCGGCGAGGGGGCAACCGTATTCTCCCGGGGAGCCGGGCGAGGAGCATGGTCAAGCGCACGCTGACGCTGAATCAGCCGATTGAAGTCGTTGGCGAGAATGAAAACGAACAGCCCCCCGACCACCAGCAAGCCCACCTTTTGAAACCGCAGGTAGGTGGCTGCCGAGATGGCGTGGCGCCGCACCGCCTCGATCAGTGCGAGCAGAATGTGGCCCCCGTCGAGGATCGGCAGCGGGAGCAGATTGAAAGCCATGATCGCCACGCTGATCCAGGCCAGGAGTTGCAGCCAGGAATCGAGTCCGCGCGACGCCTGCTCGCTGGCCGCCTGCGCGATGAACAGCGGGCCACCGAGGTACTCGCGGTAGTAGATGGGCCGGCTGATGGTGAGCCACATCTGTCGATACACCGCCGGGACCAGATCGAGCGTCGCCCCGAACCCGAGTGGGATGCTCTCCCACAGCGAATGTTTCTCGACATAGGTGCCGTGGCGGGGCGCCTCGATGCCGATCACGCCGTTCCCGCCCGATCCGCCGTCGGCATTGATCGGCTTCACCATCACGTCGAACTCCTGACCGCCGCGCGACACGTGCAGCGTCACTTGCTTGTCGACCTGGCCGTGCAGCGCCGCAGGCAGATCGTCCCAGACGTTCACCGGCTTCCCATTCACCGCCAGAATCCGGTCGCCATCGCGGAGGCCGGCCTTGTAAGCGGGCATCCCGGTCATCACCGAGCCCACCACCGGCGGGTCCTCGGGGCGATGCAGACTCGAGAAAAGCGGCTCGCGCTGAGCGGGAGTCAGCGGCACCTCGAAATGACTGCCGGCCCGCTGCGCGGTGAGGACCACCGGATTCTTGCCGCCGATGCGCGAGTTGGTGAGGAAGATCGCGACCCAGCTGCTGGTGGGCTTGCCCGAGACCGCGACGATCTGGTCGCCTTCGCGCAGTCCCATCTGGTACGCGAAGCTGGTGTCGGGCGTCGCGCCCAGGCGGTTGGGATAATCCGGATAGGAGACTCCCACCACCCCGGTGATCACCAGCACCAGGAAGGCGCCGACCAGATTGGCGGCCGGCCCGGCCGCGGCGATCACGATTCGCCCGTACCAGGGATGCGAAAGATATTGCTCGGGTCCGCTCGGCATCTCGCCCTGCTCACCGGGAGTGTCGCCGGCCATCTGGACGTAGCCCCCGAGCGGAAACCAGGAGATCCGGTACTCGGTTTCGCCCATGGTGAAGGCGAACATCGCCGGTCCAAAACCCAGTGAAAAGCGCAGGACCTTGACCCCGCGCCACTTGGCGGCCAGGAAGTGGCCCAGCTCGTGGATGAAGATCACCAGCCCGAGCAGCACCACGCCGGGCACGATGGCATTCCAGTGCAAGCTCAACTCCTTGGATGAGAAGGTCTTCGGCAGGCTAGCGCCGCGCCTTTGAGAGCGTCAAGGACGGCTCCGGAGGGGCTCCGGTACCTCCTCGACCCGACCGAGGCAAACGGCAGGCCGAAACCGCGGTTTCTAGGGCTTGGGATGCTGCCCCGGGCCGATCAGCCGCCGATATTCCTCGAGCGAGCGTTCCACCATCCGGTCGGCGCTGAATTCCAGCACGCTGCTCATGGCCGCCCGGGCCCAGGCGAGCGGCCGATCCGGGTGGTCGAGGGCCTCGAGCAGGGCGGCGGCCAGCGCGGCGGGATCGCGCACCGGAACCAGCCGGCCGTTCACCCGGTCCTCGATCAGGTCCGGGATGCCCCCGGTTCGAGTGGCGATCACCGGAACTCCAAGCGACTGAGCGTCGAGGATCGAGGTGCAGAGCCCTTCGAGATAGGAGGCCAGCGCGAACAGGGTGAACTGGGGAACGAACGCGCGAGCTCCGGCCCGGAAGCCGAGCAGATGGACGCGCGATTCGAGCCCCAGTGCGCGGCGCTGGGCCTCCAGCTCCGGCCGGCATTCACCTTCACCGAGCCAGACGAAATGCACGTCGGCGCGCTCGGCCACGACCCGCGCCGCGGCCCGCATCAGATCGGCGTGGTTCTTGTGTGGCGCGAGCGCCGCAACCGTGCCGATCAGCCGCGACTCGCGCGCGAGGCCCAGCTCCGCGCGCAGATCCGGAGCGGCGCGCACCTCGTCCTCGCTCGCGAAGCGCACCCCGCTCGGCACCAGCGCCAGCCGTTCCTCCGGCACGCCGCCGCGCTTCATCACCTCGATCACCCCGCGGCTGATGCAGAAATAGCGACCCACCGGGAGCCGGTACTTGAGCCAGCTCCAGGGCGTCGTCGCCACCGCGAAGTCGACTCGCCGCGAGACCACCGAAGGAATTCCTCCGGCGAAGCGGGCCGCCAGAACTCCGAGGGTATGGGCGTGCGCGCTGTGGAGGTGGGCGAGATCGGGCGCAAACTCGCTCAGGTGCCGGCGCGCCGTGACCACCGCCGCCAGATCCCACTCGCCCGCCGAGCGCCATTCGCGCGCTTCGAACGCCGCCGCGTGCGCGCGCTCGAGCAACGGCCCGGGCGGCGCGAGCAGCAGGCTCTCGACTCCGCGCGCCCTCAGGCCCTCGAGCAGCAACAGCACCTGCTGCTGGCCGCCGCGCCAGCTCCGACCGGTGTCGAGATGGGCGACCTTCATTCCCGCTCGGCGAGGATGGCGGCGAGCTCCGCTCCGATGCGGCGCGGGCTCGCCACCTCGAGCGCTCGCTCGCGGCCGGCTCGCGCGCGAAGCTCGCGGCGATCGCGATCGGCAATCAGTTCGCCGAGCGCTCCGGCCAGTGCCGCGGCATCACCACGCGTCACCGCCTCGAGGTGAACACCCGGCTCGAACACCTCGTTCAACCCTTCACCCGCTCCGGTCAGCACCGCCCGGCCCGCCGCCAGTCCCTGGTAGACCTTGTGAGGGATTACACGTCCGGCCTTTTCTCCCGCTCCGAACGCGCCCAGCACCACGTCGCTGGCCGCCATCCAGCGCGGCGCCTCGGCGTAGTCCACCGGGCCCGGGAACTCGACGCGAGCGAGGCCGCGCTCGCGTGCCGACTGCCGCGACCGCTCCCACTCGATGCCGCGTCCGGCAAGCGTTGCCCGCCACGGGGGAAGATCGCGGCGCTGCTCGAGTCGCGCCAGGGCGTCGATCAGCACCCCGACGCCATGGAGCGGCAGGAAACCCCCGAGATACAGCACGCGCACCTCGCTCTCGATGTCGCGGGGCGGCACCGCGAAGAACGCGTCCTCCGCTCCCACCAGCACGCGCCGCAGCCGATCGCGACGCGCCCCCAGCGTTTCGAAGAGCCGCCCGTGCGCCCAGGTGTCGCACAGCACCCGGTCGGGGAGCGACAGTGCGATCCGATCGATCCAGGCGTTCCAGCGCGCCTGGGCCGATCCCGGCGCATGGAGTCGCCAGTCCTCGACCAGCGTGTCCACACGCGAGACCAGCGGATCGAACACCAGCACGCGCCGCCCGCACAGCGCGCGCGCCAGCGGCACGTCCTTGTGCCGGAACTCCGGCACCAGCACCACCGACGCGCCGCGGGCCGCCGCGGAGAAGCGTGCGGCGAGCGCCGGCCAGCGCCGGAAGGCGCGGGTCTCGCGCACTCGCGCCTCGCCGACTTCGTAGCCTTCGAGCGTGAGGCCCTGGCGGAGAATGCGGTTGCGCGGATAGGCGGGATCGTAGGCGCCGAAGAAGCAGACCCGCCTCATCGAACCGGGACACCGCGTGTCCGCGCCCACAGCTCCGCGTACTTGAGCGCGACCTGCGCGGCCGCCAGCGCGCACAACACCGCGCCGTAGCCACCGTCCAGGAAGCCCAGCTGCAGCAAGTACTGGCGCGCGAAGCGCAGCGGCGGTCGCAGCGCCACGTCGAGGGCACCAGCGCGCCGGCCCTCCTGCCAGGCCTTCGCGGCGCCGGCGCCGGCGTAGCGGCGCAGCTTGTCCACGCAGGCGTCCCAGGACCGGTAGGAATGGTGATCGAACGCGAGTTCGGAGCGCGCGATCCGGCCCTCGACATGAACCTGCTCGTGGACGGCGGCGTCGTCGAACCGGGCTCGATCGCGGCGGAACAGGCGCACCAGTCGCTCGCTCTGCCAGCCGCAGTAGCGGATGCGCCGGCCCAGGAAGAAGCCGCGACGCGTGATCGTCGCGCCGGCGAGATCGGGCGACGCGATCAGCGGAGCGAGCAAGGGTCCGGGGGGTTGCGCCGGAAGCTCGTCGGCATCGATCCACAGCACCCAGGGCTCCCGGCAGTGTTCGAGCGCGAAGCGCCGCTGCGCGCCGAACCCGTCGAGCGCGCGCGAATGGACGCGGGCCCCCAGCCGCTCGGCGATCGCGCGCGTCGCCGCATCGCCGTTCGCGTCCCACACCACCACCACCTCGCGCGCGAACGCCAGCCGGGGCAACAGCGCTTCGAGCGCCGGCCCCTCGTCACGCGCCAGCAGCAGGACGGAAATCGGAAGCGTGTCGCTCATGGCGTTCCAGGTGGACGAGCACGCGCTCGCCGGCTTCTGCGGGGTCGAGCCCCGGCAGGCAGTTCCAGTGCGGGCAACGCGTGCGATCGCAGCCCGCACAGGGCAGCGGCGATCGCCAGTATCCGTGGCGCGGATCTTCGGGCGTCCAGTTGTCGGGATGGGTCGGACCGAACCAGGAGTAGCTGGGAACACCGAGCGCCACCGCCAGATGCCGCGGGCCGCTGTCGGTTCCGACCACGGCGCCGAGCCGCTCGATCACGGCGGCGAGCGCGGGCACGTCGCAGGGCGGCAGCAGCGCGAGCCCGGGCGCGAGCGACGTGATCGCCCGTGTCACCCGCTCCTCGCCCGGACCGGCGAGCAGCAACACCTCGCGGCCGCGCTCGCGCAGGAGCCGCGCCAGCAGTGCGGCATGCGCCTCGGGCCAGGTCTTGGTCGGCCAGCTGCCGGCCGCCACCAGGCCCACTGCCCGCTGCGGCTCGCGGATTCCGGCATGTTGGAGCAGCTGCATGGCGCTCGCTCTGGCGTGCGCCGGGAGGGACAGCGAGGGGACGACTCCGTCCGCGACGCCGCCGGCCGCGACGGCCAGCCGCACGTGGGTGGCGGCCGCGTACTCGCGGTGGCCGCCGCGTTCCGCGCCGCGCGGCACCCTCACCCGATAGGCGCGTCCCCTCCCACGCAGGTCGTAGCCCGCGCTCCGCCGCGCTCCGCAGGCGGCGGCCAGGAACGCGGTGCGCGGATTGCCGAAGAAATCGATCGCCCAATCCCAGCGGCGCGCTCGCAGGCGGGCCAGCAATCCGAGCGTCTCGCCGGCGGAGCGCGGGGTCGTCCAGACCCGGGTGACTCCAGGCTGAGCGGCGACCAGCGTCGCAAACGGCGGATCCGTAATCACGTGCAGCTCGGCATCGGAATGCCCGCGACCGAGCGCCCGCAGCGCCGGCGTCAGCAGCACGACGTCGCCGAGGTTGCGCGGCCGGATCGCCAGGATTCCGGCGCTCATTCCGCCGCTCGGCGCGCCGTGAGCACCCGCTCGAACGTCGCGCGTTCGACTTCGACCGGCGCCTCGAGGCGGAGATCGGCATTCAGTTCGCGCGCCAGCGCACCCGATTCCGGATCGTCGTCGATCGCGACCAGGTCCACGCCGCGCAGGCCGGCCACCAATCGCGCGCGCTCGACGGCCGAGAGCAGCGGCCGACCCGGGCCGAGACGCGCCGCACTCGCCCGATCGCCGCTCACCGCGACCAGCAGCCGCCCGCCCGCCGCGCGTGCGCCGGCGAGAAAGCGCGCGGCCGCGAGGCTCAGCAGATCGAAATCGCCTTCCACCAGCGTCACGCGCTCGCCGGCCCGGCGGGCCGCGGCCGCCTCGAGCCGCATGTGCTCGCGCGTCACCACGCGCTGTTCCGTCATGCCGGCACCGCGGCGCGCGCCGCCTCGCGCGCCCGGCGGTCGACCGAGCGGAGCTGCTCGAGCGACTCGACTTCCTCGCGGAGGTGCTGATCGAGCACGCGCGCGATGCACTCGGGCACCTGGCCGAGGCTCAGGGCGCCGTCGAGGAACGCCGCCACCGCGACCTCGTCGGCGGCGTTGAGCGCGCAGGGCAGGGTGCCGCCGGCCTCGCCCGCCTGCCGGGCCAGATCGAAGCAGGGAAAGCGGCCGTCCGGGATCGGGGCGAACTCGAGCCCTGCGAGCCGTTCGGGTGTCAGCGGCGCGACCTCGCCGATCCAGTGTTCGGGCCACGAGAGCGCCAGCTGAATCGGCAGGCGCATGTCGGGCGAGGCCGCCTGCACCACGCTCGATCCGTCGCGGAAGATCGCCATGGCGTGAATGCGCGCCTGCGGATGCAGCACCGCCTGGAGCTTCGGCCAGTCGAGATCGAACAGCCAGCGGGCCTCGATCAGCTCGAGCCCCTTGTTGAAGAGCGTCGCCGAATCCACCGTGATGCGCGGTCCCATCTTCCACACCGGATGCGCCAGCACTTCGGATCGGCTCGCACGCCGCCAGTCGGGATGCGCGCGCAACGCGCCGCCCGAGGCCGTGATGACGAGGCGCTCGACCTCGACCGGCGGGCGCCCGCACAGGCACTGCAACGCGGCGCTGTGCTCGCTGTCGACCGGCACCAGTTCACCCCCGACCTGCAGTGCGCGCCGCACCAGCGCGCCCCCGACCACCAGCGATTCCTTGTTGGCGAGCGCGAGGCGCGCGCCGGTCCCGAGCGCGGCGAGCGAGGCGCCGAGGCCGGCCGAGCCGACGATGCCGTTGACGATGACCGCGGCGCCGGATGAGGCCGCCAGCCACTCCGCCGAACCGGCGCCCACCCGCACCTCGGCCTGCGGCGCGGCCGCGCGCAGCGCCGCCCGTGCCGCGGATTCATCCGTGCTCCGCTCCAGCGCCAGCGCTTCGGGGCGAACGGTGCGGGCCAGCGCGATCAAACCCTCGAGATCGGCGCCGGCGGAAAGCCCGACCGCCATCAGACGATCGCGATGATGCGCGATGACCTCGAGCGCCTGCCGGCCGATCGAACCGGTGGCGCCCAGCACGGTCACGCGCGCCGATGCGGGCGATGCGCTCATGGCACCCGGAACACCACCATGCGCAGGTAGTAGTAAATCAGCGGCGCCGCGAAATACAGACTGTCGAAGCGATCGAGGATCCCGCCGTGCCCGGGAATGATGTCGGAGGAGTCCCCGTGGCTCGCGTCGCGCTTGAGCAGCGATTCCACCAGGTCACCGACCTGACCGCAGATCCCGACCAGCAGTCCGAGCACCGCGGCGTCGCGAATCGACAGGAACGGAGCGAACCACGCACGCGCGATGAACGCGGCGATCAGCGCGGTGCCGAGGCCCCCGAGCGAACCTTCCAGCGACTTGCGGGGCGAGATCTGAGCCCACGGCCGAATCCGGCCGAACATCCGGCCGAACGCGTAGGCGCCGGTGTCGCAGCTCCAGGTGACGAAGAAGGCCAGCAGCACGAACCTCCAGCCGCTCGCGTAGTCGAGTCCCGCGATCCACGGCAGCTCCCGCAGCAGCACCAGATGCGAGGCGAGCCAGCCCACGTAGAGCAAGCCGAACATGGTGACCGCCATGCCCTCGACCAGGCGCTCGCGATTGGGCCGCCGCAGCCCGAGCGCCAGTTGCAGCATCACCAGTCCCGCCACCAGCAAGTCCCCCGGGATCCAGTGCGGGCGATAGCAGACGAACGGCATCAGCGCGCCGGCAGTGATGCCCAGCGTCACGTTCGGCTCGAGGCGCTTGGCGCGCATCATGCGGAAGAACTCGCGCAGGCCCAGGATGTTCTGAAGCGCCACGAAGCTGGTGAAGGCAAGCCCGCCCGCCCGCGCCAGCAGGATCAGCAGCGGCACGAACAGGAGGCCGCTGGCGATGCGGAGACGAAGCGACCAGCCGGAGGACTTCGGCGCCGGGTCGGCCGGTGCCTGCGGCGTCGCCGGGGCGGTGGCGTTCAATCCACGCGCCCGAATCGGCGCTCGCGCCGCTGATAGTCGGCGACCGCCTGATAGAGATGGCGCCGCCGGAAGTCGGGCCACAGCGTGTCGGTGATCCACAGCTCGGTGTAGGCGAGCTGCCAGAGCATGAAGTTCGAGAGACGCATTTCGCCGCTGGTCCGGATCAGCAGATCGGGGTCGGGTTGCCCCGAAGTGTAGAGATGTCGAGCGATGAACTCCTCGTCGACCCGGGCCGGGCTGATGCCGCTTCGATGCTGCTCGCGCAGGATTCGGCGCACCGCGTCCACCATCTCGGCGCGCCCGCTGTAGGACAGCGCGAGGTTGAGGAGCAGGCCGGTCGAGCCCGAGAGATAGGCCTGGGTCTCTTCGATCGCGTCGCGCACCGGTCCCGGCAGGTCGGCGGCGCGCCCGATGATCTGCAGGCGGACGTTGTTGGACTTGAGCTCTTTGCGCTCGGCGCGCAGCGTCTGCCGCAGGATCGCCATCAGCGCCGAGATCTCCCGGGGCGGTCGATTCCAGTTCTCGATCGAGAAGGTGTAGAGCGTCAGCACGTCGACGCCCAGCTCGACGCAGCCCTTGACCGCCTCGCGCACCGATTCTCGGCCGGCCCGATGCCCCATCAAGCGCGGAACGCCGCGCGCCTTCGCCCAGCGTCCGTTCCCATCCATGATGATGGCGATGTGACGCGGCAGCTCGCCGCTGTCGCGAAGCTCTTCGGGCGTGGGGGTACGCGCGGACACCGCTCCTCCCTCGTCACGCGGCCGATCGGACGGCGCCGGGTTCGCGCGGGGCGCGAGCTCCGCGCCGCCCGCGCCGCGCGGAGCGATCAGACCTCCAGGACTTCGGCGGTCTTCTTCTTGAGCAGCTCCTCGATCTGCGCGATGTAACGATCGGTCAGCTTCTGCGCCTCGGTCTCGTGGCGTTTGGCTTCGTCCTCCGACAGCTGGTGGCCCTTCTGCTGCGCGTGCACTTCCTTGATGAGATCGTGCCGGATCTGGCGCACGTGAACGCGGCCCTCCTCGGCGAGCTTGCCGACCAGCTTCACCAGATCCTTGCGGCGCTCCTCGGTGAGCGTGGGAAGCGGGACTCGCACCACCGTGCCGTCGTCCACCGGATTGAGCCCGAGCTCGGACTGCTGGATCCCGCGCACCACCGCCTTGATCAGCGACTTGTCCCAGGGCTGCACCACCAGCAGCCGTGCCTCGGGCGCGCTGACGCTCGCGACTTCCTTGATCGGCACCTCGTTTCCGTACGCTTCCACCCTCACGGTGTCGAGCAGCGCCGGGGTCGCCTTGCCGCTCCGAATCGCGGAGAACTCCTTGCGCGTCGCCTCGAGCGACTTCTTCATGCGCTCTTCGGCATCGTGTACCAGGCGGCTTGGAACGCTCATGTTGCCCCCACCTCGGTGCCCACCGGCTCCCCCTGCACCACGCGCAGCAGGTTGCCGCGGGTTCCCACGTTGAAGACGATCAACGGCAGACGATTGTCCATGCACAAAGAAATCGCGGTCGAGTCCATGACCTTGAGTCCGCGTGTCAGGATATCGAGGTAGCTGATGCGAGGGAAGAAGGTGGCGGTCGGCTCTTTTTCGGGGTCGCCGCTGTAGACGCCGTCCACCCGCGTGGCCTTGAGGATCACGTCCGCGCCGACCTCGATCGCCCGCAGCGCGGCGGCGGTGTCGGTGGTGAAATAGGGATTACCGGTTCCGGCCGCCAGCACCACGATGCGGCCCTTCTCGAGATGGCGCACCGCGCGGCGCCGGATGTAGGGCTCGCACACGCGGGCCATCTCGATCGCCGACATCACGCGCGTGTAGAGCCCGCGATGCTCGAGCGCGTGCTGCAGGGCGAGGCCGTTAATGACCGTCGCCAGCATGCCCATGTAGTCGGCGCCCACCCGGTCCATGCCGCGGGTGCTGGCGGCCAGTCCCCGGAAGATGTTGCCACCGCCGGTCACGATGCCGACCTGCACGCCCAGCGCGTGCACGTCGCGAATCTCGTCGGCGAGCGCGGCCATGACGGTCTCGTCGATGCCGTGCCCGGCGGGTCCGGCGAGAATCTCCCCGCTCAGCTTGAGCAGGATGCGCTGGAAGCGCGCCATCCCGGGATCAGTCCTGTCCGAGCCGGAAACGCGAGAAGCGGCGGACCACGATGTTCTCGCCGGTCTTCGAGGACGCCCCGCGCACGAGATCGCCGACCTTCTGCTTGTCGTCGCGGATGTAGGGCTGGTCGAGCAGGCAGACCTCCTCGAAGAACTTGCCAAGCTTGCCTTCGACGATCTTCTCGACGATCTGCGCCGGCTTGCCCTGGCCCTCGAGCTGGCCCGCGTAGATGCGGCGCTCGCGCTCGATGCGATCCGAGGGCACATCCTCGCGCCGCACGTACTCGGCGCCGGCCGCCGCCACCTGCATGGCCAGGTTGCGCACCAGCTCGGCGAACTCGGGGGTGCGAGCCACGAAGTCGGTCTCGCAATTGACCTCGATCAGGACGCCGACGCGATTGCCGGGGTGAATGTAGGACTCGACCAGGCCTTCGGTGGCGGCGCGCTCGGCGCGCTTCTCGGCCCTGGCGATCCCGCTCTTACGCAGCGCCTCGACGGCGGCGTCGAAGTTGCCGTCGGCTTCGACCAGCGCCTTCTTGCATTCCATCATGCCGGCTCCGGTCCGTTCCCGGAGCTCCTTCACCTTGTCGGCTGTGACCACCGGTTTCCTCCGCGTGTTGGAACGCCCGCCGGCGCTCGGCGCGCGGGCGGGCGCTGGATCTCGAGTCGTTGGGTGACGGGCGTCAGACGGCTGCGGCCGAGGTCTCGCCTTCGGCTTCGGTCGCGTCGCCGCCGAACGAGACCGTCTCCTGATCCGAACCTTCCTTTGCGAACGCGCGCGATTCGATCACCGTGTCGGCCACCATCTTGGCGAAGAGGCGAATCGAGCGGATGGCGTCGTCGTTTCCGGGGAGCGGATAGTGAATCGGCGAGGGATCACAGTTGGTGTCCACGACCCCGACGATCGGGATGCCGAGGCGGCTCGCCTCGCTGACCGCGATCTTCTCCTTCTTGGTGTCGATCACGAACACCAGCGCCGGCAATCCGGGCATCTCCTTGATCCCGGCGAAGGCGAATTGCAGGCGGGCACGCTCCCGGGACAGCCGCGACACTTCCTTCTTGGCGAGCTTCTCGAAGGTACCGTCCTCGGCCATCTTGTCGAGGTCGTGCAGCCGCTTGATGCTGGTGCGGATGGTCTTGAAGTTGGTGAGCATCCCGCCCAGCCAGCGCTCGGTCACCGAGTACATGCCGCAGCGCTGCGATTCCTCGACCACGATCTGCTTGGCCTGCTTCTTGGTCCCCACGAACAGGATGTGACCGCCGCCGCGCACCACGCGTTCGATGGTGGCGCGCGCGTCCTGCAGGCACTTGAGGGTCTTCTGCAGATCGATGATGTAGATGCCGTTCCGCTCCATGAAGATGAATTTCTTCATCTGCGGATTCCAGCGTCGCGTCTGGTGCCCGAAGTGAACTCCCGCTTCGAGCAGATCCTTCATTCCAATATCCGACACTGCGAGCCTCCGATGGGGTTGTGACCTCCGCTCCGATCCCTGGACATCGACGCCTCTACCCTGGTCGAGGGACCCCGGCGTCGGATCCGGAGCGTGAGTGATTGAGTTGGCTGCTGCGACTTCTCTAGCGCTTGCTGAACTGGAACCGCTTGCGCGCTCCGGGGCGGCCGTACTTCTTGCGCTCCTTCATGCGCGGGTCGCGGGTCAACAGCCCTTCGCGGCCGAGCATGCCCTTGAGCGTCTCGTCCTCGCGCACCAGCGCCCGGGCGATCGCCAGGCGCAACGCTCCCGCCTGACCCGTCAGCCCGCCACCGCGCACGCGCGCGACCACGTTGTACTTGCCGGCCAGGTTGGAAAGGGTCAGCGCGTGAAGCGCGGACTGCACCAGCGACTCCCGCTTCAGGTACTCCAGCGGGGTGCGGTCGTTGATGGTGTGCTTGCCCATGCCCGGCAGGAGCCGGACCCTCGCCACCGCTTCCTTCCGGCGTCCGGTGCGGGGTGCGGCGCTCGTCACCAATGCCATCGGCTCCTCTCCTAACCGCGCGGCACCCAGGCCACCGGCTGCTGCGCCGCGTGGGGGTGTTCCGCGCCCGCGTAGACCTTGAGCTTCCTCATCATGGCGCGGCCGAGCCGATTGCGCGGCACCATCCCGCGCACGGCCCGCTCGACGACGCGCTCCGGATGTTTCTCCATCATTTCCACGATCGAGGTCCAGGTCGCCCCGCCCGGATACATGGTGTGATGGAAGTACTTCTTGTCCTGTCCCTTCCGCCCGCTCAACCCGACCTTCGCGGCGTTGATGATCACCACGTGGTCACCGGTGTCGACATGCGGGGTGTAGATGGGCTTGTGCTTGCCCCGCAGCACCATCGCCACCTGGGACGCGAGGCGCCCGAGCGGCTGACCCGCGGCATCCACCACCAGCCACTGCCGCTGAATGTCGGCCTCACGCGCCGAATACGTCTTCATGAACTCCTCCCAGCCTCGGAAAGGCCTCGCCGGCGGGGCGCCAGGTGCTGCCGGCGCGGCGGGCGGGCGTCATCCTCCATCGAGCGAAGCGACGGAGACTATCAACCTGCTTTTCGGGGTGTCAAGCGCCGGCCCGCGCGCGAGCGGCGCGCGGGTGAAGCTACTCGAACTCCTCCAGCACGGCACGCAGCCGGGCGAGCGGCAGGCCCACCACGTTCGAGTAATCGCCCTCGATGCGCCGCACGAACATGCCGCCCTGTCCCTGGATGCCGTACGCGCCGGCCTTGTCGAGGGGCTCGCCGGCGCGCACGTAGCTCTCGATCTCTTCGGCCGTGAGGCGCGCGAACTGGACCCGAGTGCACTCGGCCGCGGTCCGCTCGTCGCGCCCCGAGACCACCGCGAGCCCGGTCCACACTTCGTGGGTGCGACCCTGCAGCCGTGACAGCATCTGGATGGCTTCGTGCCGGTGGGCGGGCTTGCCGAGCCGCACGCCGCGCGCCACCACCACCGTGTCGGCGCCGATCACCACGCTATCGGGACGGCGCACCGCCACCCGGCGCGCCTTGTCGATCGCGAGCGCGCGCACACCGTGGCGCGGTTCGGCGTCGCCCGGCCAGACCCGATCGGGCCCGGGGTCCACCACCGTGAAGCTCGCGCCGACCTGGCGCAGCAGGGCCACGCGCCGGGGCGAGGCCGATGCCAGCACCAGGGGCCGGCGCCCTCTCCAGAACAGCGAAGGGGTCCTGCCTTTCATGGCTTCGGCTCCGCCCGCTCGGGCGATTCGATCATCAACGTCACCGGGCCATCGTTCTCGAGCTCGACCCGCATGTGCGCCTGGAAGATGCCACGTTCGACCCGAACCCCCTCGCCCGCCAGCGAGGTACACAGTCTCTCGATCAATGGCGCCGCCTGTTCGGGCCGGGCTGCGGCGGTGAAGTCCGGGCGGCGGCCGCGGCGCGCGTCGGCGTAGAGCGTGAACTGCGGCACCACCAGCGCCGCGCCGTTCACCTGGCGCACGTCGAGGTGCATGGGCTGCTCGCCGTCGGGAAAGACGCGCAGTCCCGCGAGGCGGACCGCCATCCAGTCGGCGTCGGCCGCGGCGTCGCGATGGGTGACGCCGGCGAACACCAGCAACCCGCGTTCGATCGCGCCGCTCTCCCGGCCGTCCACCGTGACGCGCGCGCGACTCACGCGCTGCACCAGCGCCCTCACGCCACCTCGCCGCCGGCCCGCGGCGGGCGCAACACACGCTGGCGCCTCTCGACCCGCGTCACGCCCTTGACCTTCCGGATCGCCGAGATCAGGTCCTGAAGACGCGAGAGGTTCGGCACCTCGACCACGAAGACTCCGCGCGCCGTACGATCCTCGCTGGCCATGCCGGCCTGGCGGATGTTGACGCCGACCGTGGCGATGGTCCTGGCGATGTCGGCGAGCAGCGAAGTGCGGTCCTGTCCGTAGACCACCAGCCGCACCGGAAACGTGTCGTTGAGCCCGGCGTCCCACTCCACGGGCACCCGGCGCTCGGGCGCGACCCGGCCCGCGAAGGTGTTCGGGCAGTCCTGCCGGTGCACGGTGACGCCACGGCCCACCGAGACGATGCCGATGACGCGATCCCCCGGCACCGGCTGGCAGCAGCGCGCGAAATGGATCATGACGTTGTCGATGCCGTGAATGCGCACGCCGCCCGCCGGACGCCGACCGAGTCCGAGTGCCTCGAGCGGCTTGGCCAGCCGCTCCGCGAAACCCTCCTTCTCGGGCGCCAGCCGGCGCAGCACCTGGGTGAGCGAGATCTGTCCCTCGGCGATGCGGGCGTAGAGCTGATCCACGTCGGCGCAGCCCAGCGCAGCCGCGATCTCGGCCAGCGCCGCGGGCCCCGGCTCGTGGCGCACGCGCTTCAGCTCGCGCTCGAGCATCTCGCGGCCGAGTGTGACGCTGTCCTCGTGACGCTGCTGGCGCAGCCAGTGCCGGATCTTGCTGCGGGCGCCGGTGGTGCGCACCACCTGCAGCCAGTCCTCGTGAGGGCGCGCGTGCGGCGAGGTGATGATCTCGACGGTGTCGCCGTTGCGAAGCTCGTAACGCAGCGGGACCAGCTCGCCGTTCACGCGAGCGCCGACCGTGTGCTCGCCCACCTGGGTGTGGATCTGGTAGGCGAAATCGAGCGGTGTGGCGCCCTTGGCCAGGCGCTTCAATTCCCGCCGCGGGGTGTAGACGAACACCTCTTCCTGATAGAGCGCGGTGCGCAGGAAGTCCATGTACTCGTCGTCGCTGGCGGTGCGCTGCCAGTCGGCGGTCTGCGCCACGAAGCCGCCGAGACGCGCGTCGAGCTCTTCGTCGACCCGCCCGCCCTCCTTGTAGACGTAGTGGGCGGCGATGCCGGTCTCGGCGGTGCGGTGCATCTCCCGGGTGCGGATCTGCACCTCCACCAGCTCGCCCTTCTCGGAGAGGATGGTGGTGTGCAGCGACTGGTACATGTTGCTCTTGGGGGTGGCGATGTAGTCCTTGAACCGGTCGGCGACCGGCGTGAACAGGTCGTGCACCACCCCGAGCGCGCGATAGCAATCGTTGCGGGTGTGGGTGATGACGCGCACGCCGAACAGGTCGTAAATGCTCTCGAAGTCGCGTCCGCCGCGCAGTTTCGAGTAGATCGAGTAGAAGTGTTTGGGCCGTCCGACCACTTCGGCCTTGATGCCGGCAGCCTTCAGGCCCTCGCCGAGCTTCTCGCGCACCCGGGCGAGGAAAGCCTCGCGCTCCTCGCGCCGCGCGGCCACCCGCTGCGCGATCTCGCGATAGGCTTCGGGATCGAGCACCTTGAGGCTCAAGTCCTCGAGCTCGCGCTTAATGCCGGCCATGCCCAGCCGGTGGGCGAGCGGCGCGTAGATGTCGCGGCTCTCCTCCGCGATGCGATGGGAGCGCTCGGGCGGCAGGTGCTCGAGCGTGCGCATGTTGTGCAAACGATCGGCGAGCTTGATGAACACCACGCGCAGATCGCGCGCCATCGACAACAGCATCCGCCGGAAGTTCTCGGCCTGCGCCGCTTCGCGGCTGTCGAAGTGCAGCCGATGGAGCTTGGTGACCCCCTCGACCAGGGAAGCGATCTCGCGTCCGAAGCGCTTCTCCACCTCGTCCAGCGTGACCGGAGTGTCTTCGACCACGTCGTGGAGCAGCGCTCCACATACCAGCGGGGTATCGAGTCGGTTCTCCAGCAGCTCGACCAGGATCAGCGCCACCGCCACCAGATGGGTGACGAACGGCTCGCCGGACTCGCGTTTCTGATCGCCATGGGCGGCGGCCGCGAAATCGAAGCAGGCCGCGACGCGATCGCGATCCACTCGGGCCGCCCGCTCATCGAGTGCCGCCAGCAGGGCGGCGCGCAGCTCGGGATGGCCGCTCTCCCCGCTCATGCCGGCTGCATTCCCTTGAGCTTCAACTGAACGCGGGCCTGGCCCATCCATTCGTTGCGAGTGGGAACGAACGCCAGGTCCACCCCGCCACCGCGCGTCAGCTCCACGGCGCGCGCCCCCATGCCGAACCCGATCGCCTCGACCGAATCGGAGGCATCGCGCACCGTCAGCCGCAGGTGCTTGCCGCCGCCCACCGTGCCGACCTGCGCCACGGCGAGTCCGCGGGAGCACAACACCGGCTCGGGATTGTCGAGCCCGTGCGGCGACAGTCGCTCGAGCCATTCGATCAGCTCGAAGTCGCACTCGGCGAGCCGGACCTCGGCGTCGAGTGTGAGGCGCGGGACACAATCCTCGGGGGCGAGCGTCTCGCGCGCCAGGGCCTCGATGCGCTGGCGCAGCTCGGGCAGCCGATCGCGGCGCACCGTCAGACCGGCAGCGAAGGCGTGGCCGCCGTAGCCCTCCAGCAGATCCGCGCAGCGACTCAGGAGATGGTTGAGATCGAGACCGGGCAGACTCCGTCCCGAACCGCGCCCGCGATCCCCGTCCACCGCCACCAGGATGGTCGGCCGCTGATAGCGTTCCACCAGGCGGGACGCGACGATCCCGATCACCCCGGGATGCCACTGCTCGGACCACAGCAGGATCGACGAGCAATTGGGCCAGTCGAGCTCGCTCTCGACTCGCTGCGAGGCTTCGAGCAGCGCGGCTTCGTCGTACCGGCGGCGCGTGTCGTTGTCTTCTTCGAGGCTCTCGGCGCAAACGCGCGCCTCGCCCGGTTCGCGCGCCAGCAGCAGGCGTAGCCCCTGCTCGGCGTTGCCCATGCGGCCGGCGGCATTGATGCGCGGCGCCAGCACGAACGCCACCTGTCCGCTGCTGATGCGACGGCCGGCCAGTCCCGCCACCTCGATGAGCGCCCTCAGCCCGAGCCGCGGCGACTGATTGAGGCGCTCGAGGCCGAGGCGCGCCAGCACGCGATTCTCTCCGACCAGCGGCACCACGTCGGCAATCGTTCCGAGCGCCACCACGTCGAGAAAGTCTCGCGCGCGATCGAGCCCGCCGCGCCGGCGCAGCAGCGCCTCGACCAGCTTGAAGGTGACGCCCACGCCGGCCAGAGGCTTGAACGGGTAGGGACAGCCGCGGCGCAGCGGATTCACGACCGCCGCGGCTTCGGGCAGCGCCGCGGGGACTTCGTGGTGATCGATGATCACCGTCTCGATGCCGCGCTCGCGCGCCACGCGCACCGGCTCGACGGCGGTAATCCCGCAGTCGACCGTGACGATCAGCCGGCAGCCGCGCCGCTCGGCTTCATCGATCGCGCCGAGCGAGAGCCCGTAGCCGTCGCGGGTGCGGTGCGGAATCCGGCATTCGACGCGCCCGCCCAGCTCGCGAAGCACGGAAAAGAGGAGAAAAGTCGAGGTGATGCCATCCACATCGTAGTCGCCGTGGATCAGAATCGGCTCCTCGTTGTCGAGCGCGGCGCGAATGCGCTGCACCGCCAGCTCGAGGTCGAGAAGCTGAAGCGGATCGTGCAGGTCCTCGAGCGCCGGGTCGAGGAAGCGGCGCGCGTCCTCGAGATCGGAAACCCCGCGGTGCACGAGAGCGTGCCCCACCGGTAGCGGCGCGCCGAGGGCGCGCGCCAGGCCCGCCGCCCGCTCGGGATCACGGCGCGGATGGTGAACCCATTGAGGCACCTGGGTGGGAATGATCACGATTCTCCCCGGGGGAAGGGGTATGGAGTGGGGGACACGTGATTGGCCACGCTAACAGCGGCCCCAGGGTGAAGCAAGACTTGGGTCATGCTCCGAAGATTGGTGATGGTGCAGGACGTGCAGGGACTGACCCTGCATGTCGCCAGCGGGTCGCTTCTCGCCCCCATTCTGCCCCAACCCATCCTGTTGCCACCACCGCACTAGCGGGATCGGCTGGCGCTGG
>DATKAB010000052.1 GCA_035498555.1 Candidatus Sulfotelmatobacter sp. | reverse complement strand
GGGGCCGTTGGTGCCGGAGGCGGGGGTCGAACCCGCACTCGGTTTGAGCCGAACCGGATTTTGAGTCCGGCGCGTCTGCCAGTTCCGCCACTCCGGCACGCGCAGAGCGCCGAACGCTAGCAAGAAGCTCGCAGGCCGTCCACGCCCGCGCCGCGTGGGCGGGAACCCGGTTGCCCGAGCCGCTCCTGCGACTTCCCTCGATTCTCGAACGCAACCTGCCGATAACCAGGCCGCATCCATTGCCTGACGCATCGCGCGGGAGGCGCCTCGCCCGCCCGCGCACGAGCCCGTCGAGGGAGGTTCGTCATGCCGCGCGTTCTGGCCGCTCTTTTCGTTCTTGCACTCGGCGTTTCGTGCGTCGAGTCCGCACTCGGTGACCCGCTGCTCGATCGCGGCCCCCGCCGCACCACGGTGTTGGTTCGACCCGATTGGCCGCTGCAGCGCCCGCAGCGCTCCGTGGTCGTGAGCCATACGGCGGTCGCGGTGCGCGTCACGCCGATTCGCTACCTCGCCCCGGTCCACTTCGCGGGTCTCGCCGTCACCGCGCCCGCCTCTGCCGGGCGGGGCGGCCTGATCTGGGAGGGCGCCGCCAACCTGCAGCGCGGCGACGATTGGACCGAGTCCACTCTGAGTTGCGACACGCGCGGAACCGGATTGTGGATGCAGGTCCGTGAAGGCAGCGTTCAATTCGATTGGGCGGAGGTCGTGTTCGCGAACGGCGACTCGCAGGTCGTCGACTTCAGCGAGCGCAGCTACCGCGATGGCCTCTACGCGCTCCTCGACTTCCACGATGGCCGGCGCGTGGACCACGTCCGGCTGGTGGCGCGCGCGTCGTCGCCCGAGGCTCGCGTCGTCCTCAAGATGCAGAAGTAGCACGCGGCCAGGAACCCACCTCTGCGAGTTGCGCCGTGTTCTTGCGCTCGAGCTTCCCCCAGCTCGCGTGGTGCCCCTCGATCGCGGTGCGCAGCGAGCGCCAGGCGACCGCGTACATGATCTGTCGGTAGATGAATCGCTGCCAGAACAGCCACCACAGCAGCCGCTTCTTCTCGCGATCGAGCCACACTGCGACGCTGGCGCCCAGCAGCTCGAGCAGGAAGAACAGCAGGTAGAGGAATCCGATCGTCGACAGTGACTCCACCGCCTGCGGCAGGGGCTGCCAATCCTGAGTGAGCAGTCCCTGCGACAGGTAGCCCTGAGCGACGCGCACCAGTGTCCAGGCGATTTCCAGATCGATGATGGGCGAGAGGATCTGGAAGAAGATCTGGAACACCCAGAGGGTCGGGAGCGCGACCCGCCCGAACCATCCGTAGCCGCCCACCGCGCCGCGGTGCTTCCACAGGCATTGAAGCGTGCCGAAGGTCCAGCGATAGCGCTGCCGATAGAGCGTGGTGAGGGAGTCCGGAGCCTCGGTGAATCCGAGGGCCTCGGGCTCGTTCTCGATCCGCCACCCGGCGCGACGAATGCGCCAGGTCAGATCCATGTCCTCGGCGAGCGTGTCGTTGCGGAACCCGCCGGCCTGCGTGACCGCGGAACGCCGCCACGCGCCGACCGCGCCCGGCACCACCGTGATGGCGTTCAGCAGCGCATAGGCGCGGCGATCGAGATTCTGGCTAGTGATGTACTCGAGCGCCTGCCAGCGCGTCCAGACATTGATGCGATTCCCGACCTTGACGTTGCCGGCAACCGCGCCGACTCTGGAATCGCCGAAGTGCCGGACCAGCTTCTCGATCGTGTCGCGTGCGAACAGCGTGTCGGCGTCGAGACAGATCAGCACGTCACCGCTCGATCGCTCGATGGCGCGATTGAGCGCCGCGGCCTTGCCCGCGTTGGCCTGGCGCAGAAGCTGGACGCGCGCATCGCCCCCGAAATGCGTCGTCACCTCCGCCGCGGTGCCGTCGGTCGAGCCGTCATCCACGACGATGACCTCCGCGGGAGGCGTCGAGCCGACCAGCACCGCCTCGATCGTCCGCCGAATCACCGGTTGCTCGTTGTAGGCCGCGATCAGCACGCTGATGCTCAGCCGGGGCGTCTCGGGGTAGCGCCGTTCGCGCTCGCGGGCATGAGCGAACAGCGCCAGCGCAGTCGTCCACAGCACCCGGGTCACGCCGAGCGTGATCGCGATCAGGAACGCCCAGCGCAGGAAGGATTCCACCAGGAACAGCAGGACGAACGCGAAGCGATCGGTGCCGAGCAGGGCGCGATCGCGACTGCTGACCGGCGGCATGGCCTGATCGCGCGAGTAGCCCGCCAGTTCCGAGACGGTGGTGAAGCGATAGCCTTCGCGCTGCAACTCGGGAACGAAGATCCGGATCGCATCCACGGTGTTCTGCCGGTCACCGCCGCCGTCGTGGAGCAGGATGGTGTTGCCGTGGCCCTCGTGAACGCGATCCGTCACGACCGCGGCGATGTCCCGCGCGGTGCGCCGGCGGCCGGTCGCATCGAGCAACCGCCAGTCCTGAGGATCGAGGTACTCGCCGACCGTGATGTACCCGAGCGCGGCCGCGTCGAGAATCGGCTTCACTTCCTCGGCGCTGGTGGGCTCGGCATCGGCGTTGTAGGGCGGGCGGAACATCAGCGTCGAGCGATTGAGATCCGCCTGCAGCACGCGCTGCGTCGCGTTCAGCTCGAAGCCCACCCGCTGGCGTGAGATCGCGGCGATGTTCGGGTGGGTATAGGTGTGGTTCCCGATTTCGTCGCCCTCCTTCCACATCCTCTCGATCAGATCGGGATGGCGCTCGGCATTCTCGCCAATCACGAAGAAGGTGCCGGGCACATGGAGCTCGTGAAGGAGATCGAGGATCCGGTTGGTGTAGGGCGGGTTGGGGCCGTCGTCGAAGGTCAGTGCCAGCGTGTGATCCTTGAACCCTTGACGATGGAGCTGATAGGAGGTCGGGTAGCGCTGGTACTGCTCGTCGTCGTAGAGGCCGGTCACCGGGTCGCGATCCAGGGCGCGCAACCCCGGCTGCGGCAACGCCGCCACCGAGAGGATCTCGCCGTCGCCCTGGAACTCGACGTCGTAGGGGAAGCTGGTGCGCGCGAGCGTGAGGGAGTCGGCGACCGCGCTGGGATCGCGCCGATCGAGCATCGACCACACCGACGGATCCTCGGTGCCCAGCACCCACAACGCCGAGCTGCGCACGCCGCGCGCCAGCGCCAGTTGCCGCTCGTTGGCCGCGGTCACCGCGTCGAGGATCCAGACCTCGTGCTCGCGATGAGCCTCGTCCTCGTAGCCGAAGGTCGGATTGAACGCGAGGGAGTCGAAGTCCACGACGTCGGCGGGGTTCTCCTCGGGCCGCTCGTCGGCGGCCAGGTACATCGCCTCCTGGTAGGTGAGCGCCTCGGCCGGGGGACGTCCGCCGGTCCAGTCGTAGGCGTAGTTGCCGATGCCGATCACCAGCTTGTTCGCCGGAATCACGCGCAGCGTGCGATCGAGCGCTTCGCGATACCAGTCGATCCCGCACAGCGGTCCCGGCTCGCCCGCCATGTAGTGCTGGTCGTACGCCATCAGGATCACGAAGTCCGCCTCGCGCCCGACCGCCGCCGCGTCGGGCACGTTGCCCTCGACCTCGAGGTCGAAGCTGACCTTGAGCCCGGCCGGGGCCAGCTCGCGACGGATGCGCGCGATCAGTCCCGGCACGCGACCGACGTCGGCCGCGGAGAGATTCTCGATGTCGAGATTGACGCCGACGAATCCGTGCCGCGAGAGCCAGTCGCGCAGCTCGAGTGCGAGGCGGGTCTGGCGGGCCGGGTCGATCAGCAAACGATGTGCGAGGCCGGTGTCGAACTCCCCTTCGTGCGCATTGCTGAGCACCGGCATGACCTGCAGGTGATGCTGCTTCGCGATGCGCAGTACATCGAGATTGTGCGGGGTCCAGGCCGGATTCCAGTCACGCGTGTCGAGGCTCTGGGCGTCGGCGCCGATTCGAAGCCACACCGGAAACAGATGGGTCAGGTGCTCCGCGCTGGCGCGGAGCGAGTGAAGTCCGGTCTCCTGCCAGGTGGCGTAAAACGCCGCGACCACCGCACCGGGCGCGGCCGGCGCGGGTTTGCGCGCGCGCGCCGCCTTCTGTTCGCGCGCGATCTGGTCGAGGAGCTGCTTGCGTTCCTTGGCGAGCAGGAAGCGGGCGAGCCGCGTCTCGGGCCGAGTCGGCTCGGGTAGATGGGGGCGGAGCGCGCGCCGGAGCGGAACCGAGAGCCCGACCGTCGGCGGCAGCGCCGGCACCACCACCAGACTCACCAGGAACAGCGCGGTCAGCGCCAGGAACGCGCCGCCCAGGAGCACGGCCACGCGCAGCGTCCAGCGCCGGCGACGGCCGCTCGGATCGTGGAACACGGGTTTGGTGGTCATGCCCATTGATACCCTACTGCACGCTGGCGTGAGCCCGCACGTAGGACTAGCATGCCGCTCGATCCCAGACTCCTGGAGGAGACCGCATTCATGGACGCGAAAGTCGTCGCCGCCGCTCGACAGGCATTCCCGGTTGGGCCCGGCCGGTTGGCGCTCGGGGCGGTGGTGCATCAGGGCGAATGCAATCCCGAGCCACTGGTTTCACTGCCCCTGTCGATGCTGAATCGGCACGGTCTGATTGCGGGCGCCACCGGCACCGGCAAGACCAAGACCCTGCAGGTGATGGCCGAGCAACTGTCGGCGGCCGGAGTGCCGGTGTTCGTCGCCGATCTCAAGGGCGATCTTTCCGGAATTGCAATGCCGGGCCAGAGCAATCCCGCGATTCAGCAGCGCGCCGGCGACACCGGTTTCGACTGGAAGCCGTTCGGTTGCCCGGTCGAGTACCTGAGCCTCACCGGCCAGCGTGGGGCGCAGCTGCGCGCCAGCGTTTCCTCGTTTGGCCCGCTGCTGCTCTCCAAGGTGCTGGGGCTGAACGACACGCAGTCGAGCGTGCTGTCGCTGGTGTTCAAGTACTGCGACGACCACAAGCTGCCGCTCATTGACTTCCCCGATCTCCGCGCCGTGCTCCAGTACCTGAGCAGCGACGGCGCCGCCGACCTCAAGGACTACGGTGGCCTGTCGAAGGCCACGGTCGGCGTCCTGCTGCGCGACATGGTGCAGCTGGAGCAGCAGGGCGCGCAGGCGTTCTTCGGCGAGCCCGAATTCGATCTCAATGACCTGCTCGTGACCCGCGCGGGTCCGGGCGGGCGCGCGATGGGGCTGGTGAGCGTGCTGGAGCTCTCCGACGTTCAGGAGAAGCCGGCCATGTTCTCCACCTTCATGATGTGGATGCTGGCCCGCCTGTACCACCAGCTTCCCGAGGTCGGGGACGTCGAACGCCCCAAGCTGGTGTTCTTCTTCGACGAGGCACACCTGCTGTTCGACGGCGCGAGCAAGGAGTTTCTAGCCCAGGTCGAGCAGGTGGTGCGGCTGGTGCGATCGAAGGGCGTGGGCGTGTTCTTCATTACCCAGAGCCCCAGGGACGTGCCGGCCGATATCCTCGGCCAGCTCGGCAACCGGGTGCAGCACGCGCTGCGCGCGTTCACACCCGACGACGAAAAGGCGCTCAAGTCGGCGGCGCGGACCTTCCCGAAGACCGACTTCTACGACGTCGAGCAGATTCTGACCACGCTCGGGATCGGCGAGGCGCTGATCACCGTGCTCACTCCGAGCGGCGCGCCGACCCCGCCGTTCGCGACCCGCGTGATCCCGCCAGCCGCGCGCATGGGGCCACTCACCGACGCCGAGATGCAGCAGGCGGTGGGTGGCTCGGCACAGGTGAAGCACTACGCGAACTCGGTCGACCGCGAGAGCGCGCGCGAGCTGCTCGCCGCCCGCATGAGCGGCGACGCGGCGGGCGCGGGCGGGGTGCCGCGAGCGGTCGCGGCCGATGAGGCCGCGGCGCCGGCGACGGTCGCGGCCGCGGGAGCCGCGACGATCGGCGCGCTCGCGGCGGCGCTCAACTCGCCGATCGTCAAGACCATCGCCGGACGCGCCACCACCCAGGTGATGCGCGGATTGATGGGCGCGCTGCTCGGCCCGCCGCCGCGAAGATCTCGTCGCTACTGACCGCGTGAAGGCCGAGGGCCGCCGATTCGGCGTTCGGGACTGGACGGCGCTGGTCGCATTGCTGGGCGTAGCGGCGATCGCTCGTCCCGGCGCGCTGAAGTCGCCGTTCTTCGCCGACGACTGGTTGTTCCTCGATCAGGCCCGCGCGCGCTCGCTGATCGCCACGCTGGCCTCGCCCGATCCGATTGGGAACTTCGCGCGCCCGCTCGGCCGCCAGGTGTGGTTCTGGTTGATGGGGCACGTGAGCGGCGAGTCGGCGGATTTCTTTCACCTCGCCTCGCTGGCGGTGTTCGTGACCGCCGTCGGTCTGCTGTTCCGCCTCGGTTGGCGGCTGGGGGGCGTCGCCGCGGGCGCGATCGCCGCGGCGGTCCTCGCGCTCCACTACGCGGCCGACGTACCCCTCACCTGGGCCTGCGGCAGCCAGGACCTGCTGGCCGTGGCGCTCGGCATCGGCAGCATCCTCGCCTACGTCGAAGGGCGGCGCGGGCGGGCGGCGACGCTGCTGTTTCTCGGGCTCCTTTCGAAGGAAGTGATCGTCCTCGCGCCGCTCGCCGCGGTGGCGTTGGCGCGACGTCCGGGCGAACCGTGGCGCGACGCGCTTCGTCGCGCCTGGCCGTTCGCGATCGCCTGGCTGGCCTGGCTCACCGTGCTTGCGATCGCCGCGCTGCGTGGCCGCGCGCATCTCGCCGCCGGAGGATTCCAGCCGCTCGACCTGATCGCGGCGCTGGTCCATCTGCTGCGCGTAACGATCGGCCTCGAGTGGCGCACCGGTTCGTGGCCCTGGATTCCGTTCATCTGGCCCGGTGCCTGGCTGGCGCTGCTCATGCTGGTCGTCGCGGGCATCGCGCTCTGGGTTTGCGGAGGGAAGTCTTCGCGCGCGACCACGGCCCCTGGCGACCGGGGCGAGCGAACCCGGCGGGCGGAGCGCGACCGTCGCGCGCCCCGCCCCGCGGCGCGGGCGGAGTCCGGGCGTCGGGGGATGCGCGCCGACTCGCCCCGATCGAGCGCCGACTCGACCCGCTCGCGCGCCGAGCGGGAATCCCGGCGCACGCTGCGGCTCGGTGCGACCGTATGGGCGCTGGCAGCGGCGCTTCCGGTCGCGATCGTCGCCCCGATCTGGAGCGCCTATTTCTATCTATTCGCGATGGCCGGGATGGGACTGCTGCTCGGAGCCTGGCTCGCCGATCGCCGGGTGTTCGCCGCGCTCGCGCTGGTCGTATCGGCGGTGGGTTCGCATCAGGCACGAGTGCTCGACGAGTTCGCGACCGCGCGTTCGTCGTGGTCGCTCGCCTCTCATGTCAACACCCTCTATCTCGCGCGCGGCATGGGCATCGTGAGCCGGGGGCTCGCCGACCTGAAGCAGCTCCACCCCACGCTCCCTCCGCGAAGCACCGTGTTCTTCGCCGGGTTTCCGGCGTTCGCCGCGTTCCAGGTGGGGGACGGCCCGCTGCTGCGCGGCGCCTACCGCGATACCAGCCTTCGCGCCTACTACCTCTCCGATCTCACCGCCGAGCGCGCCACGCGCGGGCCGTGCTACTTCATCCTCTACGATCAGCCCACCGGCCGGTTGAAGGACGAGAGCGCCGATCCCGAGATGCTGCTGCGCGTCGCGGTGGGTGAGGTGATGAGCGTGCATCCCGCAGTGGCGAAGGCGGCGCTCGACCTGCATCTGAGAGCGCGTCCGGGGGACGGGCTCGGCAACTATCTGGGCGGACTCGTCGCGCTCGACTTCGGGCAATCGTCGCGAGCCGACTCGTTCTTCGCCGCGGCCGGCATGATCCACACCGGCCCGGCGGACGAGGCGCTGGCGAAGGCTCGAGCGCTGACGGCCTCGGGTGACACCGCGGCCGCGGCCCTCACCCTGAACGCGGCGCGCCCGCGTCACGTTCGCGACGCCTCGCTCCATCTCGAGCTCTCCCGGCTGCTCTGCGGTCGCGAGAAGACCCAGGGGGACGGCGCGGTGGAGTCGTACGCTGCGCGCCTGCTGGCGCCGGAGTCGGCGGCGGCGTGGCGGCAGTGGGCGATGTGTCAGCTGATGACTTCTCGCGGGATCGAGGCGCGAGCGTCGTTCGAACACTACTTCGCGCTCGATCCCGGCGGAGTGCGCGCCGACACCGCCGCCGCGCGTCTCTATCGCCAACTGGTCCGCCAGCTCCCCGGCGGCGATCTCGCCCAGAAGGAGCTGCACAAGGGCGTGATCCGCTGAGCGGCGCCGCGTTTGACGCGCCGTCCGAGCGTGGTGTACACACAAAGCCTGCGAAAATGCCGGTGGGGCTGTAGCTCAGCTGGGAGAGCGCTTGACTGGCAGTCAAGAGGTCGACGGTTCGATCCCGTTCAGCTCCACCATTCTAGCCACCCGAGTCTCGCCTCCCGATCCGCCTGCTCGCGCCGAGGTAGTGCGCGAGGCGCGCGCCCTGCTTCCTCGAGGTCCTTCGCGGCGGTGAGGTTGTGTCGGCTTGGGACGCTCCGAGTCGACCTGCGATGTTCGCTTCATGACCCCTGGACGTTCCAGTGGACGACGGCCATGGCGTGACGGGGCCCACGGCTGAGGGGTTCTACGCCGATCGTCGCCCGGGCGGCCATCGGCATGCCATCGAGGGCGAACATGACCAGGACTGGGCTCGTTTCTCACTCCATTTGCTCCCATGCCGGCGTCACTCGCGGCTCGTTCATCAGATGCTGCGCGTCCATCCTCGTGATCCTCGGGCTGGCAGGGCTTCAACCACTGGCACATGCGTCGGCGGATCCGGAGGACTGGCGGTGGGACGCGCGATTCGCCCCGCCCGGCCTGGCCGGCGGGGGGGTGACCTCCATGACGTTCGACGGGCGCGGCAACCTCTTCGTGGGCGGATGGCTTGACCTCGCTGGGGGAGTGAGCGTGAGCAACGTCGCCCGCTGGAACGGCAAGAGCTGGTCGGCGCTGGGCTCCGGGCTCAGCAGCAAGGTCCTCGCTCTGGCTGCAGATGGGAATGGGAACCTCTACACGGGCGGCATCTTCAACATGGCGGGAGGTGATAGCGCGAACTGCGTCGCGCGTTGGGATGGTACTCAGTGGTCGGCGCTGGGCTCGGGGCTGGACGGCGAAGTCGATGCGCTGGCCGTGGACGCGACCGGGAACCTGTACGCCGGAGGCGCCTTCACCACCGCGGGGGGCGTGAGCGCGAACCACGTTGCCCGCTGGAACGGCACGAGCTGGTCGGCACTGGGCTCGGGGTTCAACAACAGGGTCCTCACTCTGCTGGCAGATGGGAATGGGAACCTGTACGCGGGCGGCGACTTCACCACGGCTGGGGGTATCAGCGCCTACGGCGTCGCGCGTTGGGATGGTGGTCACTGGCGGGCAGTGGGCCCGGGACTGGACGGCGAAGTCAATGTGCTGGCAGCGGACGGGAATGGGCACCTGTACGCGGGGGGCGCCTTCGCCGCCCTGGGCTATAACGGGGGTGTCGCGCGCTGGAATGGCACCGACTGGTCGTTCCTGGGCTCAGGGTTTGACAGCGATAATGTCGAAGCGCTGGCGGTGGATGCGAGCGGGAACCTGTTCGCCGGAGTGAATTTCAATTACGTCGCGCGCTGGGATGGCGCCGACTGGTCAGACATCAGCGGCGATGTGTCTCACAACATCTTGTCGCTGGCGCTGGACGCAAGTGGAAAACTGTACGCGGGAGGCGACTTCAGCAGCCTGGGAGGCGTGAGCGCGAACTACCTGGCGCGTTGGAACGGGACCGCCTGGACGGCGTTCGCCGCCGACTCAGGCGTGGACCACTCGGGGATGAACTATGACGTCAACGCATTGGCGGTGCCTGGGAGCGGTCGTCTCTACGCGGGCGGAAACTTCTCGCTCGCTGGGGACGTGATCGCGGGCGGTGCCGCGCTGTGGAATGGCACCCGCTGGGGAGCCCTGGGTCCTCCGATCTACGGCGGCGTCAGCGCGCTCGCCGCGGAACCGAACGGGAATCTGTATGCGGGGGGACATTTCGCTGCCATCGGAACAACCTCAGCGCAGCGTGTTGCGTATTGGGATGGCGCAAGCTGGTCATCGCTCAGTGACGGGGTGGATCCGAACGATGACGTCCTCGCCCTCGCGCTGGACAAAAGCGGAAAGCTTTATGTCGGTGGATTGTTCGTGACCGTCGGGACTCTCCCAGGGACGAGACATGTCGCGCGCTGGGACGGCAGCCAGTGGTCGGCTCTGGGCACGGGAGTGGACGACGATGTCCACGCACTGGTCGTGGACGCGAACGGGAACCTGTACGCCGGAGGCGACTTCGATGTCGCCGGGGGCGTAGTTGCACATGGCGTGGCGCGCTGGGACGGTCATCAGTGGTCGTCGCTGGGCACGGGATTGAACGGCCCCGTCGATGCCCTGGCGGTGGACGGCGTCGGCAACCTGTATGCCGGCGGGTACTTCACCATGGCGGGGGGGGTGAGTGCGAACTCCGTGGCGCGCTGGGACGGCAACCGCTGGTCGTCCCTCGGCTCGGGAGTGGACGGCTTCGTCAACGCGCTGGCCGCGGACAGCACAGGAAACCTGTATGCCTGCGGGAACTTCAGCACTGCGGGGAGCGTGAACGCGAATCACGTGGCGCGCTGGGACGGCAGCCAGTGGTCGTCCCTCGGCTCGGGAGTGAGCGGTGCCTGGGTCGAGGCGGTGGCCGTGGATGGCTCGAACGTCTACGTGGGCGGCCCCTTCACGACCGCCGGGGGCAAGGCATCCTCGCACATCGCACTCTGGCATGCGGGCGGGACCACTGCGGTTCCCGAACCGACGTCCGGCCGATCGTTCCCCTCCCTCAGCGAGGCCGCGCCCAATCCATTTCGTGAATCGGTGCGCATGGTCCTCGAGCTGCCTGCCGCAGGCAATGTGAGCGTGGATGTGTTCGAGGTGACCGGTCGCCGGGTCCGCAGACTGATGGGTGGAGTCGCCGCGGCCGGGTCTCACTCATTGAATTGGGATGGGCGTGACGGGCACGACCACCCGCTGCCGGCGGGTATGTACCTTGTCCGGGCGACGGTGGGAGCGACCGCGGTGACACGCCGCGTAGTGCTCCTGAGGTGAGGTGGCTTGGGTCCCGTTCAGCTCTAGTGGTGGGCTCGACGAGTTCTCCAGCACGAAAGCACTACCAGCACGCTGCAGCCGCCCTACGCGGATCCCCGATCGGACATGGGAGGGAAGGCTATCGAAGCACGATGGCGCGCGCGACTCTCCTGTGTTCCGCCTGAATCAGGTGGACGAGGTAGACCCCGGGCGCGAGCTTCCCCGAACTTCCCAGCGTCACGGTATGCCGGCCGGCCCCGAGGCCGCCCACTTCCATGCGATCCACCTCGCGCCCGCTCACGTCGTAGACTTCGAGCGTCGCCGGCCGCGAGTCGGGGAGCGTGAAGCTCACGTTGAGCCTTCGGCTCGGATTCGGCACGCAACCCTGGAGCGCCAGCTCGAGGCGCGCGCCGCCGGGTTCGACTGAGGCGGATGGGACTCCAATGTTCAGCAGCACCGAGACCGTATGGGCGTCAGGGTTCGCGGTGGCCACCTCGGGCTTCAGGTCCCCACTCAGATCTGCGACCGCGACCGAAATGGGCCCGCTATCGGTGGCGTAGTCCGTCTTCGGTTGGAAGGTGCCGTCGCCGTTGCCGAGCAGCACCGAGACCGACCCATCGTTGATCGGAAACGAGCCGTAGAGGTTCGCCGTCACCAGATCGGGATGGCCATCGCCATTGAGATCTCCGATGGCCACCGAGCTGGGCGCGTTGCCCGTCGCGTAGTCGATGCTCGAGCCGAAGGTCCCGTCGCCGTTCCCGAGCCGCACTGCGACCGAGCCAAGATAGTCGGGGTCGGTGCCGGTTTTCGCGACGGCCAGGTCGCGCTTGAAGTCGCCGTTCACATCGCCGATGGCTACCGACCGAGGATTGCTCCCGGCGTCGAGCTCGAATCCCGCCCCCAAGCTTCCGTCGCCATTGCCGAATTTCACCGAAACCGAGCCCGCGTCCTTGTTCGCCACCGCCAGATCAGGCCGGCCGTCGCCGTTCAGATCGCCGATCGCCACGGATCGCGGACCGGTGCCGGTGGGGTAGTCGGTGTGAGCGTTGAGCGTCCCGTCACCGTTGCCAAGCAACACGGAGACCGAGTTGGAGAGGTCCGAAAAGTTGCTGGCAGTCGCCACGTCGCGCTTGCCGTCGCCGTTGAAATCGCCGATCGCAAGGTGCCAGGGACCATTCGCGGTGGCGAAATCGGTCTTTACTCCGAAGATTCCGTCGCCATGGCCGAGCAGCACCGAGACCGATCCCGGGAAGCTGCAGCACGGGCCGAAGTCCGCGACCACCAGATCGGGTTTGTTGTCGCCGTTCATGTCGGCGATCGCCACGGCGCTGGGGCCGTCGCCGGTGGCGAAGTCGGTCTTCGCGCTCAGCGTTCCGTCGCCGTTGCCGAGCAGCACCGAAACCGTATTGGCGTCGTAGTTCGCGACCGCGACGTCGCGCTTGCCGTCCCCGTTCAGGTCGCCAATCGCCACCGAGTAGGGGTAGAAGCCCGTCACGTACGAAACGGGCGGCGCGAACAGCGGATTGGCGGCGCTCCGCACGGCGCCGATGGCGACCAGCAGGACGCCCAGGGGAATTGCGGCAAGCAGGCCCGCGAACGCACCGCGCGACCCGTCGCGAAACAACCTGGCGAGAAGAAAGTTCATGAGCGGCCCCCCTCATGTACCTGCAAGTAATGCTAGCACGGGGTCCGCGACACTTCATGTCGCGATGATCGGGTCGCATCATGCCGCCGAGGTTGATCGCGCCCCGAAAGGGATTACCCCGCAGGTCGCCTCGAAGGCAACTTCTCGCAGGAGCGATGTGCAGTGCTGCCGCGACATTCGCGCGGCAGAACGAGATGTCTCTGGCTCGACACCCCAGAAGCCGGACCAGAGCGCGATGGCCCTCTCTTCGAGACGCCTTGCCGTCGTGCGTCACGGGGGCCAGGGAGGCTCGATCATGACGTCGACCCCTGCTCGTCGGCACTCCACGTGGATCACCGTTTCCGCGGTTGTACTTCCGGCGATGGCCGTGCTGGCGCTCGCAGCGAGGCGCGACGTGACGACGTGAGTCGCGGCGCACCTCACTCCGGTTTCCAGTCCGGCAGCCTCCCCGGCGTCCACGGCGCTCCCGCCGCCTCCGCGTCGTGCTCGATGCCGGCCAGGTCGGTCTCGATCAGGCGGTGCAGGGTCGCGAGCGTGGTTGCGAACTGCTCGGACGCGATCTGGTAGACGTGCGCGTCGGTGCCGGGCGTTTCGGAGGTGGACTCCCAGCTGTTCTCGACCAGGCGCTGGACGCGCGCGTCGATTCCGGGTGACGTCGCCTCGCT
>DATKAB010000051.1 GCA_035498555.1 Candidatus Sulfotelmatobacter sp. | reverse complement strand
CGCGATTCCACGAGATCCCAGTGCTCGCCCACGCCGCACAGCGCGAGCGGAATCGCGGGGAAGCCGCCGCCCGATCCGAAATCCAGCCAGCGCGAGAGCCGGTGCGAAGCGATCCACTCGGCCGGCTCGAGCGATGGCACGAGATGCGCCTCGACCACGCGCGACTCGTCATTCTTCGAGATCAGATTGGAAACACGGCGATTCCATTGCAGCAGCAGCTCGACGAACCGCCGGAGCTGGACCAGACGCTCGACGCGGCCGTCGGCTGCCGCGGGAACGAAGCGCTCAATCGCTGCCCACGGCTGGCGCGCGAGAATCCCGCCCACGTCAGGCCAGCGCTGGGCCTGCTCATCGTAGGCCGGGCCTTCGCGCGGCGTCGGTCGGCGGGCGGGCGCCGAGCGCGCGGTCGAGGCTGGGAATCGCGATTTCCCCGGGCGCGACGGGGCCGGGCGAGAGTCGCGCGATCGCGCTTCGCCGGGGCGAGGACCGCCCGCGCGAGAGGTGCGCGAGGGCGGACGCGAGCCCGGGGCACGCGAACGAGCGGCGGGCGGGCCACCCGAGCCAGGACCGCGCGATCGGCCCGAGCGCGGGTCGCCCGAGCGTGGGCCGCCCGAGCGCGATCGGCCCGAAGGCGGAGCGCCCGAAGGCGGAGCGCCCGAACGTGGGCCTGCAGCGGGCCAGCGACTCGGTCGAGGGCCATCCGAGCGCCGGCGTCCCGCGGGCGCGCCGGTCGCGCGCGGGCCACCGACGCCAGGCGCTCTCTGGCGCGGTGCGCGTGGACTTCGTCCGCGATTGCCGGGTGTGCGCCCCATTCGCGCACCCTAGCACGCGACGTTCAGCCTCGCGTCGCGGTTTCTTCGATCGCGCCCAGCCGCTTCAAATGCACCATCAGCACCGCCGCGTCGGACGGCGACACGCCGGCGATGCGCGCGGCCTGGCCGAGCGTCGTCGGCCGCCAGCGCAGCAGCTTCTCGCGCGCCTCGCGAGACAGACCATTCAGCTCGCGCTCCCATAGCGCCGGCGGAATGGCCGCCGATTCCAGCGCCGCCGCCTGGCGTGCAGCGGCCTGCTGGCGCGCGATGTAGCCGCGATAGCGCACGCGCACTTCGAGCGCCGCGCCCCACGCCTCGGGCAGCTCCGGCGAAGCGCCGAAATTCCGGAGCGAAGCATACGTGACGCCGGCCTGCGCCAGCGCATCGATCGCGCGCACGCGGCGCGGCGCCTCCGGCGACTCGGAGCCGATTGGCGCCGTCGCATCTTCAGCGCTCGCCGCGCCCGCTTCGCCAGCTTCGGCGTGGCGCTCGATCGCCGCGCCGGTCTCCGCCGCCGCCCGCGGCAGCGTGACGCTCACGCGCGACAGGCGCCGCTCCTCGGCTTCGATCGCGGCATATTTCGCGCGCACCTGCTCCATCTGCTCGGCTGAGATCAGGCCCAGCTCGCGGCCGATCGCGCACAGCCGCTCGTCGGCGTTGTCGGCGCGCAGCAGCAGCCGATGCTCGGCGGCCGAAGTGAACATGCGGTAGGGCTCGCGATGCTCGCGCGTCACCAGGTCATCGACCAGCACGCCGATGTAGGCCTGATCGCGCCGCAGCACGAACCGCTCGCGACCGCGCACGAGCCGTGCGGCGTTGATGCCCGCGACGAATCCCTGCGCTGCCGCCTCTTCGTAGCCCGACGTGCCGCAGATCTGGCCGGCCAGGAACAGCCCCGGCACGCGCTTCACTTGCAACGTCTCGTCGAGCTGGTGCGGCATCACGAAGTCGTACTCCACCGCGTAGCCGGGGCGAATCATTTCGGCGCGCTCGAGCCCTTCCAGCGTGCGGATGAATTCGAGCTGCACTTCCTCGGGCATGCTCGACGACATGCCGTTGACGTAGATTTCGGGTACGTCGCGCCCTTCGGGTTCCAGGAACACGTGGTGGCTCGTCCGCTCCGGGAACTTGACCACCTTGTCTTCGATCGACGGGCAATAGCGGGGGCCCAGGCCCTTGATGGCGCCCGAGTAGAGCGGCGACAAGTGCAGGTGGTCGCGGATCACCCGGTGCGTCCGATCATTGGTGCGCGTGAGCCAGCACAGCGCCTGCTCGAGTTCCAGCCGATCGGTCCAGTGCGAGAACGGCTCGGGCGGATCGTCGCCGGGCTGGGGCAGAACCGCCTCCCAAGCGATCGAGTCCCTATGGAGCCGCGGCGGCGTGCCGGTCTTCAGGCGCCCGCGCTCGAGCCCGAGCTCGGCCAGGCATTCGCTCAGCGCGCGCGCCGCGTGCTCGCCGATTCGCCCGCCGGGAATCTGCCGCGGCCCGATGTGAATGAGACCGTTCAGGAACGTGCCCGGCGTGATCACCGCCGCGCGGCAGCGAAGCGGCGTTCCGTCGTCCAGCTCGATGCCGGCGACGCGCCCCGCTTCGAGCCGCACGTGATTCGCGACGCCGGCGACGCGCGTCAACCCCGCGACCGAATCCAGCAGCCGCGACATCTCGGCCGAGTAGAGCGCCTTGTCGCACTGGGCGCGCGGCGACCACACCGCCGGGCCGCGCGCGCGGTTCAGCATCTTGAACTGGATCCCGGCGCGATCGGTGACCACGCCCATCACGCCGCCCAGCGCGTCGATCTCGCGCACCATGTGGCCCTTGGCGATGCCGCCGATGGCCGGGTTACACGACATCTTGGCCGAATCGGCGAGGTTCACGGTGAGCAGCGCGGTGTCGAGGCCGAGCCGCGCGCACGCGACCGCGGCCTCGCAGCCGGCGTGTCCGGCGCCGACCACCACCACGTCGAACGACGCGGCGCGGTTCGCCAGCCCGCCGGACGCGGCGATCGGCGAGACGAAGTCGGCGCGCTCGATCATTTCCCCACGCAGAATCGGCTGAAGATCCGGTCGAGCAGATCGTGGCCGATCGAGCGGCCGGTGACTTCGCCGATCGCGGCGAGACTCTCGCGCAGCTCGAGCGCCAGGATCTCGCCCGGAGCACCATCGAAGGCGGCGCTCGACGCGCGTGTGAGCGCGGCACGAGCGCGCGAAAGCGCCTCGGCATGTCGCGGATTCGAGACCGCCGGGTGGGCAGAAGACCGCGAGTCGCTGAGATACGTGCCCAGCACATCGCGCAGCTCCCCGACTCCTGCGCCACTCAGCGCGGAGACCGACACCGCGCGATGTTCGGCGCCATTCAAGAGCGGCGCGACATCGGCAGCGACGAGCCGCGAGCCGCGATCGGATTTGTTGAGCGCTACCACCAGCCGGCGCGGCGGCGCCGCGCGCGCAGGTTCGGCGGAAAGCAGCGCCGCCACCTCGCGATCCTCGCGCTCGAGCGGCTCGGACGCGTCGACCACCCACACCGCGAGCGGACTCTCGGCGAGCGTCTCGCGCGCACGCGCGATGCCGATCGCCTCCACGCCGCCGGCCTCGGCGCGGAGCCCCGCCGTGTCAGAAATCAGCACGCGCACGCCGCGGATCTCGAGCGGCTCGCTCACGCGATCGCGCGTGGTGCCGGCTTCGGGCGTCACGATTGCGCGCTCTTCACCGATCAGCGCGTTGAACAGCGACGACTTGCCGACGTTGGGCCGCCCCACGATCGGCAGCCGCAGCCCCTCGCGCAGCGCGCGACCGTAGGCGGCCCCCTCGAGCAGCGCGGCGAGCGCGGCATCCACCACCGCGATGTCGTCGCGCGCGCGCGGCGGAATCTCGACTCCGCCCACGTCCTCGGCGAAATCCACGCGCGCCTCGACTTCGGCGAGCAGATCGGCGATCCGTTCCGAAAGCGCCTCGAGCCGGCGCGACAGATCGCCCGCGAGCTGGCCGAGCGCCAAGCCGCGCGCCGCTTCGGTCTCCGCGTGGATCACGTCGGCCACCGCCTCGGCCTGCGCCAGATCGAGCCGGCCGTTCAGGAACGCGCGCAGCGTGAACTCGCCGGGGCGGGCGAGCCGCGCGCCGGCGGCGATCAACGCCTCGAGCACTCCAGCGGCGCTCAACCGCCCGCCGTGGCACGACAGCTCGACCACGTCCTCGCGCGTGTAGGAGCGCGGCGCGCGGAAGATCGCGGCCACCACTTCGTCGATGCGCCCGCCATCGGCGCCCACGATCCAGCCGTGGTGCAGCGTGTGGCTCCTGGCCTCGGCCAGAGCGGTGCCGCCGCGAAACACGCTGGCCGCGATCCCAAGCGCCGAGGGCCCGGAAAGGCGCACCACCGCGAGCCCGGCGGCGCCGGGCGAGGTGGCGATGGCGGCGATGGTGTCCGAGAGGGTCATGAGCGGCGAGCCCCAAGTTTCGTTGGCTCGCGGCTCAACGAAGAACTACGGCCTTTTCCTCGGACTGATTCTCGCCCGCCCGGATCCGATAGAGATAGACGCCGGCGGGGACAAGACCACCCCGGTCGTCACGGCGATCCCAGATCGTCGTGTGGAACCCAGCGCTCATCGTTCCGGCGAGCAGCGTCCGCACCCGGCGTCCGCTCGCGTCATAGATCTCGAGCGTCACGCTGGTCGCGGTAGGCAGCGCAAGCCCGATCGTGGTCGTGGAGCTGAATGGGTTTGGATAGGTTGGGTGGAGCTCGAACGGCGCCGCTGGCCGCGAAGGCTGGTCCCCTCGAGTGGACATCATGGACGACCCCTGCGGAGCGACCCGCCGGCCTCTCAGCAGGAGAAACGCCTGGCGCGCAGGCTGCGTGCCCGAGGTCGGGGTCGAATATCGCAGCGTAATCGAGCCCCCGGCGCTCAGCGTCGCCTCGCTGCCGTCGATCGCCGAGAGCGCCCCCGCAACCGATCCCGACGACGCGGAAATGGCGCTGCCCGGCGCGATCCATGTTAGTGAGCTTTGCTGTGGGGCAGGGATTCGTTCGACGTTGCCGACCAGGTAGTCATGGTTGAAACGCAGGCGCACGTGGCTGGCGGTGACCGAGTCGAGAACGCACGCGTCAAGCCCCCGCCGCGGTTGAATCAGGCCGCTGCTGGACCAGCCCCCCGATCCATTGGGCAGCAGGACCTGTACGCCACCGCCCCCTGCCGCGTCGTCTGCTCCGCCACCGGCCAGTTCGATAAGCAGCGCCTGTCGGCTGCCCGCCGACGCGCCTGAAGACAGGGTAATGTCCCAAAGTGTTCCCGCAGACACCGCCCTCGTACTCCCCGCTGCCGAGACAGTCGGCGAGATGCTCGCGCCCGTGCTGTCCGTAATCTGGGCGACCGCCACCGGTTTGCCGACCACCACGTGGCTCCGACTCGCGACAAAGGCTTGGACAGTGTCAGCGTGCGGCACCAGCGCGACCAGGGCGGCGTCCAACGCCACCGAGTTCCCGCCGCCGAGGCTGAGACGGATTCCCAGCGAGTCCACCTGCGGGCCGTCATTCGCCTTCAGAGCATAGATGTCGGTGGCTGCTGCGCTCGTCGTCGCCAGGTCGAGGATCCCATTCTCGACCGCCATGCCGCTGCCACCCCCGCCCTGAGCCATCAGATCGTCGAAGCCGCAAAGGTACTCGGTGTGTCCGCTGCACAGCGTTTCACCGGACGCGACATTGCTGATCGCCGAGCTATTGCTGTCGGCGTCCGAGGTCTTGATGGCGAAGTAGTAACTCGTGCACGACGAGAGCGACGAGAGTCCAATGCATTCCAGTGTCCCGGCCGGATCTGGGTCCGCCGTCGTGATCCGCATGGCGCTGCTGAAATTCGCCCCTGTGATCGGCGCGGTGGAGTAGCGTAGATCGTAGAACGCCGCCGTCCCCGTGGTTGTGTCCGCGCCGGGGGCAGTCCAAGTCAGGACTGCCGTCGTCTTGCCCATCTCGGCCGACAGGTCGGTCACGGCCGAAGGCGCGATGACGTTGGCTGGAGTTTCGAGTGAAAAGTACGTGGAATCGCCACCCCAGGAATTGCCGCCCCACCATCGCATCTGCCAGATCAGGATCGAGCCGAAGCTGACGGCGCAATAGTACTCCCGCCCCGAACCCCCAACACTTGGGTCGCTAAGATACTCGGAGGCGAACTCGGAATTAGTATCAAGACAATCCAGATTCCCGATGCGGTCCCAAAAGCTCCATGCTGTCGAGTCGCTCGGGTCGTTGCCCGTCTGGAATTCCAATGGCTGGCCAGAATTTGTCGTATAGGCGATAAACCACTTGTTGTTGTGCCCAAACAGGTGGGACGATTCGAGCTGGCGGTTGTTATCCCACCAATTTGTGTTGCGCGTCCACAGCGACCCATGATCACGCCATGCAGTGAAATCCCCGGAAGAGAGGGCGACCCCGGGCACTGTCGTGGAATCGCCAACGGCAGGCACTCGGGTCGAATAGTACATAATCCAGCGCCCAAGACTATCCGGATCACGCATAACGAACGGGTCCCTAAAGTCGCGCCCATATCCGTTCAACGAGTCACACCACGTCCAAGGAGCGTTCGCGCATGAAAAGATTGGAGTATCCCTCCGCTGCCAGTCGAGGAGATCGGAGGAAGTCGCAAGCCCAATCGATTGCTTGCCGCTTGTGGACACGCCGGTATAGAAGAGGTTGAAGGTGCTATCGCGCTGAATGACGAAGGGCGCCCACATATTAGTGTTATCCCATTTGTCTGCCCGGACGGGAAGTATGGGCGGGAGTGAGTCCCAGTGGTAGAGGTCCTTAGAGATGTCGTGACCGAAACGCGTCTCGGACGAGGTGCCAAGATCGTCCGAATTGTGGAGGATGTAGACTAGGTGATAGAGCCCATTCCATTTGAAAAGCGAGAAGTCCTTCGCTTTGAAGCCCGGGCGCCGACCGGGCACATTGTCGCCTGCCGCGGCAGGGGGAAATGGTCGACAGCAATACTTTTGGGCCGGGTTGCTGCATAAAGGATGAATCGTCACCCGGTCGCAGGTGTCGGGGATGTCGAAGCAGTGGTCCGTGGCCCATGCGGGGCCCACCGCCAGAAGCGAACTCGCGGTCGCAAGCCTAATGGCGTGCAAGGTCCAGGCGCGAAAAAGGACGCGTGGGACGCATAGAAGCCGCAATAGTTCTTCGCAGGTAGACCGCATGGGCGAGCTCTCCTTTACGAAATAGCAGCACGCATTGGGGCCGACGCGGCCGGCAGGACCGCTAGCGCGGATAATCGGCCGGTCGCGCCCCTCTGAGCAAGCCGGCGAGCGAGGGCGAGTCTAGCCGGGCGCCATGAGCACCCAAGGATGGCTGCCCGAAAGGCATTGTGCCGAGGTCAGCTCCATGAAGGCATTGAACTACGCCGTCACCGGGCCATAGAATTGTCCCCGGACGAAACTTGGTCACCGGCTCGTTCACGTGGAGGCCACAATGCGCTGCGCCCTTCTCCCCACCGCGGTCTTGGCCGTCTGGGCCGGCTCGGCATCCGCCGGCGGCATCAATTTCGCCTGGGGTAACGGGTGCTGGGTCGACAACCCCCAGAGCCTGGTGACCTTCGCCTGCGACACGAACGTCGGCGCATTCCCCATGACCGCGTCTTTCGCTCCTGATTTCGACCTTCCGATGTTCTTTGCCCTCGACTTTGAGATCGACGTGCAGGCAGATATTCCGACCCTCCCGAATTGGTGGCAATTCTGCAGCGCTGACGGATGCCGTATGGGTTCATTGACCGGTACAGCCGACTTCACCTCGGCACCCGGGGGCTGCGCCTACGCATGGCCTGGGAGGTCGCCAAGCCTGACCATGGACTGGTTCACCGCAGGCGCCTGTGGCGGGGGCATCAACCTCGCCGCGAACCGGGCCAAACTACGCGGTTCCGTCGCGAGCGATGGATATCCGACGATCCATCGTGGGACCGAGTACTACGCGTTCCGCCTGAACATAGACGCGCAGAAGTCCAGCGGTGGCAGCGCATGTGGTGGGTGCAACGTGCCTGTCACACTTGTGCTCAACGAGATCGACCTCGGTGGGATCAGCGTGGACAGACTTACCACTCCGCTCGCCAACACCTGCCTCCGCTGGCAGGCCGCAGGCACCACGCCGTGCTCGGCGACGCCGGTGCGCAACATGACTTGGGGCGCGATCAAGAGCTTCTACCGCTAAGCGCCGCCGCCGGCCTCGGTGCGGAGCCCCGCCGTGTCAGAAATCAGCACGCGCACGCCGCGGATCTCGAGCGGCTCGCTCACCCGATCGCGCGTGGTGCCGGCTTCGGGCGTGACGATCGCGCGCTCTTCGCCGATCAGCGCGTTGAACAGCGACGACTTGCCCACGTTGGGCCGCCCCACGATTGGCAGCCGGAGCCCCTCGCGCAGCGCGCGGCCGTAGGCGGCGCCCTCGAGCAGCGCGGCGAGCGCGGCGTCCACCACCGCGATTTCGTCGCGCGCGCGCGGCGGAATCTCGACTCCGCCCACGTCCTCGGCGAAGTCCACGCGCGCCTCGACTTCGGCGAGCAGGTCGGCGATCCGTTCCGAAAGCGCGTCGAGCCGGCGCGACAGATCGCCCACGAGCTGCCCAAGCGCCAAGCCGCGCGCCGCTTCGGTCTCGGCCTGGATCACGTCGGCCACCGCCTCGGCCTGCGCCAGATCGAGCCGGCCGTTCAGGAACGCGCGCAGCGTGAATTCGCCGGGGCGGGCGAGCCGCGCGCCGGCGCTGATCAACGCCTCGAGCACTCCAGCGGCGCTCAACCGGCCGCCGTGGCACGACAGCTCGACCACGTCCTCGCGCGTGTAAGAGCGCGGCGCGCGGAAGATCGCGGCCACGACTTCGTCGATGCGCCCCCCATCGGCGTCCACGATCCAGCCGTGGTGCAGCGTGTGGCTCGGGGCCTCGGCCAGAGCGGTGCCGCCGCGAAACACGCTGGCCGCGATCCCAAGCGCCGAGGACCCGGAAAGGCGCACCACCGCGAGCCCGGCGGCGCCGGGCGAGGTGGCGATGGCGGCAATGGCGTCGTGCAGATCCGTCACGATTCGGGATTTCGCTCGAGTCGAAAATCTGAAGCGGCCGAAATGGCGTGTGGCCCGTGAGCCTACAGAGTTATCATCAACTGTAAATGAGGCGCTCGAAAGCTGGGATTCTGGCGGGCGGAAGGGTGCCGCCATTGGCGCTGCTGGCTTGCGTCTTGGGCATCGCGCTGGTTCGCGGCGCCCATGCTGGCGGCGGCATCAACCTCACCTGGGGCGAAGGCTGCTGGGCCGACAATCCTCAGACCGTCCAGACCTTCGCCTGCGACACGAACGTCGGCACGTTCGCGATGACGGCTTCGTTCGTTCCAAGTATCGACATCCGCCAGTTCGACATCTTTCAGTTCGAGATTGACTTGCAAGCCGACTCACCGAATCTGCCAGACTGGTGGCAGTTCTGCAGTGTTGGTGGTTGCCGAAATGGGGCATTGACGGGGACCGCCGCCTTCAACTCGACCGTTGGCGCCTGCGCCTTTGCCTGGCCTGGCAGTTCGCCGACCTTGGCTTTGAACTGGCGCACTCCTGGTGCCTGTGGCGGGGGCGTCATCGCGGCCAACCGGGGTCAAGTATTCGGTACCGTCTCGATTCCTGGCGTCGTAGACACGACGGCTCATCGTGGCACCGAGTACTACGCTGTTCGGCTGAACATCGACGCGCAGAAGACCATCGGCGGCGCTGCATGTGGCGGCTGCAGCGTCCCTGTGACCATCGTGCTGAATGAGATCGATCTCGGCGGTGTCGGCGAGGACAAGATCACCAGCCCGCTCGCCAACACCTGCCTCCGCTGGCAGGCCGCGGGCACCACGCCGTGCTCGGCGACGCCGGTCCGCAACATGACCTGGGGCGCGATCAAGAGCTTCTATCGTTGATCGGCGCCGAGCGCGACTGGTGTAGGCTTATGTCATGCGCAATCGGCCTGGGCTTCTTTTCGCCGTGCTGTCGACGCTAACGGCATGCTTGGCAGTGGACTCTCACGCCGGCGGAATGAACCTCACCTGGGGCTCCGGCTGCTGGGCGGACAATCCCCAGACCGTCCAGACCTTCGCCTGCGACGCGAACCCAAACACTTTCACGATGACTGCCTCCTTCATGCCCAGCCAAGACCTGCCCCAGTTCACTTCCTTTTTTGCACAGGTCGACCTCCAAAGCGATTCTCCCAGCCTTCCGGATTGGTGGCAACTCTGCGACCAAGGAGGCTGTAGATCGGGAGCGTTGAGTGGGTCAGCGGACTTCAATGTCGCTCCCGGCGGCTGTGTCTACGAGTGGCCCGGCAGCACGCCGTACGTGAGTATGAGTTGGCGAACAAGTCAGTGGTGCAGTGGCGGCGCGGCTCCGGCGCCCCCGGCTAACCGGGCGCAATGGCTCGGCGATTTTGGCAGCGGCGGAGGCGGGACGCTCCACCAGGGGACAGAGTATTACGCGTTTCGCCTCACTATCGATGCCCGAAAGACCACTGGCTCAAACGTCTGCGGTGGGTGCCTGGTTCCGGCGACCCTCGTGTTGAACAAGATTTCGCTCTTCGGCGAGATCACTGACCAACTCACCACGCCTCTCGCCAATTCCTGCCTGCGCTGGCAAGCGGCGAGCACCACGCCCTGCTCGGCAACGCCGGTCCGCAACACGACCTGGGGCGCGATCAAGAGCTTCTATCGATGATCGGCGCCGAGCGCGACTGATGTAGGCTTATGTCATGCGCCATCGGCCTGGGCTTCTCTTCGCCGTGCTGTCGACGCTAACGACATGCCTGGCCGTGGACTCTCACGCCGACGGCATGAATCTCACCTGGGGCGACGGCTGCTGGGCCGACAATCCGCAGACCGTTCAGACCTTTGCTTGTGGCTCGAACACCGGCAGCTTCTCGATGACGGCGTCCTTTTCGTTGACCGCCGACTTCCCCGGGTTCTCCGACATGGATGTGTATCTGGACCTGCAGAGTGATGCGCCCAATCTTCCGGATTGGTGGCAGATGTGCTTCGCAGGTGGCTGCAGAACAGGATCGATCAACGCCGCGGCAGACTTCAATGCCGCGCCAGGCGGCTGCACATACGCTTGGCCGGGGAGTACGCCCCGTGCCTCTTTCGTCTGGCGGACGTTCCAATGGTGCGACGGCAATCTAGTTTTTTCGTCGCCGAGCCGGGCGCAGTTGTTTGCGAGCTTCTTCAACTCCACAGCGGCAAACCTTCATCACGGTACGGAATACTATGCATTCCGAGTGACGATCGATACACAGAAAACGGCCGGGTCCGGCGTGTGCGGCGGTTGCGCGACCCCCGCCACGATCGTCCTCAACACTATTCACCTATTCGGATCGATTCAGCAGAACCTCACCACCCCGCTCGCCAACACCTGCCTCCGCTGGCAGGCCGCGGGCACCACACCGTGCTCGGCGACGCCGGTCCGCAACATGACCTGGGGCGCGATCAAGAGCTTCTATCGATGATTGTCGGCGCGCCCTGATCACAACCCGCGCTTCGAACCCCAAGTCAAAGGCGCCGGCCTCGGAACCGAGACCGGCGCCTTGTCACGTCCAACGCGCGCTTAGTCCTCGACCTCTTCTCCGCCGCCCTCGTGGCCCGCGGGCGCCACGGCCAGGCGTTTGATGTGCCCGGTCCCGAGCGCGTAGGTCTTGACGCGCGAATCTTCCCGCAGCGTCACATGAATGATGCGGCGCTCCTGGGCGTTGAGATAGTCGGTGATCACCTCGCCGTTCCGCGACAGAGCCTCCTCGGCCAGCCGCTGGGCGAGCCCGCGCAGCTCGTTCTCGCGCTTCTCCCAGAAGTCGTTGATCTCGAGCTGCAGGTGGTAGCGCGAGGTCTCGCCGCGGTTGATCATGCGGTTGAGCAACTGCTGCAGGGCCTGCCGCACCTCGCCCTTTTCACCGGTCAATAGTTTCTCGTCGCTCGCGACGGCCGCGCTCACGTTCACGCGATCGCCCTCGGCGCTGGCGCGCACGGTGGCCTCGAAGCCCATCGCGGTCAGGAGCTGCTCGGTCCAGCGTTTGCCCTCGGCGGCCAGCGCGTCGTTGGAAAGCGCCGGGGTGCCGGGAGCCGCGACCACGTCGGCGCCGCCGGCGTCGGTGGCGCGCGGCGCCATCACGGCCGGCCCGCGCTCTTCGCCATGGCCTTCGCCCCGCTCCATCGGCATGCCGCGATCGCCACGCTCGCCGCGGCCGGAATCTCCGCGACGGCCACGGCGACGACGGCGGCGGCCGCCGCCCTCGCGATCGCCGCGCTCGCCGATCTCCTCGCCGCCGCGCGCTTCCATCTCGATCGCCGGCGGCTCGGCGTGCGCGTCGTGCCCGTTGCTGACCGGGCGCGGCGCCTCGTGCATGCGGTCCTCGCGCGGGCGATCTTCACGCGCCTCGCGTGAACGGTCGGGCCCGCGGCCGCGATCCTCGCCGCGTCCACGCTCTTCTCGGCGGCCACGGTCTTCGGCACCCACGCGTTCTTCACCGCGCGGCCGGTCGTCGGGACGCCGCCGCTCGTCGCCGCGCCCGCGCCGTTCACCCGAGGCCGCCATCGGCGGGCGGCGTTCGTCGCGACCAACACGTTCGCCGCGACCGACACCGCCCTCGCGGCCACCGCGCGGGCCGCGCCCCTCGCGCTCGCCCCGGCCGCCGCGTCCACCGCGGTCGCGGCCTCCGCGTTCCCGCCCGCGTCCCCGCGAGCGTCCCCGGTCGTCGTCCTGGCGATACTCGGGCTCGCGGATCGCGCCGCCCGGCCGCGGCATCACGCGCACCTTGTAGGGGCGCGAGCCGAACCCGAGAAACCCACCCGAACCTTCTTCGATCACCGAGATCATGGCCTCGGCGCGGCTGAGTCCCAGGGACTCGAGCCCTTTGCGAACCGCTTCGTCCAGCGTCTTACCTTCGAAAACCGAGCCTGATGGCCCCATGTCGAACCTCTTGGCGGGCCGCCGCGGGAAGCGAACGGAGTGTTGTTCCGCGGGCGGCGATGTCAGCGAACCGGATCGTGGGCGGCGCGTGGCGCTAGAGGAAGCGCGAGCCGCGTTGGCTGAGCCGAGTCTACCTGCTCCGCACCCTCCGTCGCTACGGTGAGAAACGGCCCCTTCGAGTCACTTGCGCCGCCCGCGAGCCGTGACCGGCGCGGCCTGCACGGCCGGCACCACGGCCCCGCCGTCCTGCCTCAGCACCATCCATTGCTGGAGGGCGGTGAGCAGGTTCATGACGGTCCAGTAGAGCACCAGTCCCGAAGGGAGGTTGTAGAAGAACACCAGCATCACCACGTTCATCATGTACATGGTGGGGCGCTGGGTCGGATCGGTCGGCGTCACCGACTGCTGAAGCAGTCCCGAGCCCGCCATCAGCAGCGGCAGCAGGCGGACCGGGAGCGGGCCGATGGTGAACGCCAGGTCGGGGGCCGACAGATCCTGCATCCACGCCACGAACGGCGCACGGCGCAGTTCGATGGAGTTGTACAACACCTGATACAACGCGAAGAACAGCGGCATCTGCACGAACATCGGCAGGCAGCCACTGGCCGGATTCACCTTGTTCTCCTTGTAGAGCGCCATGGTGGCGGCGTTGAACGCCTGCGGATCGTGCTTGTATTTCTCCTTGATCCGCGCGAGCTCCGGCTGCAGCCGCTGCATGGCGCGCATGCTCTTAATGCTGGTGACGTTGAGCGGATGCAGCACCACGCGTACCAGCGTCGCCAGCGCCACGATGGCGAGGCCGTAGTTGCGCAGCACTCCGTAGATCCACTTCATCAGGCTGAGCAGCGTGGTGCTGAAGGGCAGCAGCCACGTCCAGCCCATGTCCACCACGCGCTCGAGCTGGAGATGCAGCTTCGCAAGCCGCTGGTACTCGAGCGGACCGAAGTAGACAACGAAGCGATGGACCGGGCTCTCGCTCGAAGGCAGAGCCATCACCAGCCCACTCTGAACCACGTCCTGCTCGGGTTTGGCGTCGGGACCGAGGGCCGCCACCTCCTCGCTGCTGAGCGGGCGCTTGCTGGTGCTGGCGTTCGAGCCCCGTGCGGGCCCACTCACCAGCGCGACCGCGCCGACGAAGTAGCGGGTCTGCACCGCCGACCACACCACGTTGCCGTCGTAGTCCTTCGGGCCCTTGTTGAGCTGGCCGGGATGGTCGCGATGGATGTTGGTGCCCACCAGGCTCGAGGCGCGCAGCGCGCGCTCGTCGGCCAGCTGATTCGCTTCGGTGAGCAGCGGCCACGAGCGGGTGGTGAGCGTGTAGTCGGAAATCCGCATCGCGTCGGGCACGCCGCGGATCGTCACCTGGAGATCGAGGGCGTAGTCTTCCGGGCGCACACGCCAGGTCTGGCGCACCTCGACTCCCGAGCTGTCGCGCGCGGTGAAGCTCATCGTGCGCACGTCGCCGGCAGCGTCGAGGCTCTCGCTGACCGCGTAGTCGAGCTCGGCGAGCGAGCGAAGCGACGCGCCCGAGCCGAGGTCGAGCCCGAAGGACGGCCCCCCGCCCAGCGCCACGTGCGGCGCCTCCTCGCGCGCCGCCTTGCTGACGCCCACGCCGTGAGCGGTCACGTAGTTCTTGAGCTCGACCGCCACCAGTCGCGCGCCGCGATCCGAGAACGTGGCGCGATAGAGCGGCGTCTCGATCGCGTAGCTCCGCTCGAGGCTGCCCGAGCGGGCGACCAGTGGCGTCGCGCCGAGCGAGGGCGGGGTCGCGGCGCCCGGATTGCTCGCGCCGGTCGCAGCAGCGCCGGGCGTGGCGGCGGGCGGAAGCGGCCGAGCGGCCGCCGCGACCCGGCTCGAGTCGACCGCGGTCGAAGTGGCGCGCGTCGGCGACGACTTCGGCGGATACAGATACTTGTCGAGCCCGATCAGCTTCAGGATCTGCGGGTAGAGAATGAGGAACGCCACGCACAGAACCACCGCCGCGATGCCGCGCTTGTCCATGGTCAGGGCACCGGGTCGTAGCCGTGGGATCCGAACGGCCGGCAGCGCGACAGACGCCGCAGCGCGAGCCACACGCCGCGCATGCCGTGGCGCTCGATCGCCTCGCGCGCGTACTCCGAGCAGCTCGGCACGTGACGGCAGGCGCCGGCGAAATGGGGCCCCAGCACCAGCTGGTAGCCGCGAATCAGAAGTACTGCGAGCGCGCGCACGGGATCAGCGGCCCGGTGATTCGAGCGGCGCGAGCGCGCCGGCCGCGGTGAGCAGGCGCTCGACCTCGCTTGCCAGCTCCTGATGCGTCGCAGCGAGCACGCCCGCCGACGCCACGAACTCGAGCCACAGGCCGGTGGCCGGAATGCGCGGCCAGCGCCGCCGCACGATCTCGCGCAGCCGCCGGCGGGCGCGATTGCGCTGCACGGCGTTCCCGACCCCGCGGCGACTGGCGAGGAAGCCGAGCTTGGTTTGCTCGCCGGGCGCGGCGAGCGAAAGCAGCAGGCAGAAACGCCCGCGATGTGCGGTGGCGCCCGCGCGCACCGCGGCATGCTCGCGGGACGAGCGCAGGCGATTGCTGGCGGCGAGCCGCTCGGGGTGACGATCGCTCATCGCGCTCCATGCCGGCGGAAGGGCCGGCGCCCCGCCGATCAAGAGAGTGGCCCGCATCCGGCGTGGGCGGCAGGGTGATGGGTGAGCGGCGCTCGCGCGCCGGACCCGCCCGTTGACCGCATGATCTGGCGGCTACTTCTTGGGAGCCGTGGGGGTCAGGCGCTTGCGGCCGCGCTTGCGACGGGCCGCCAGCACCTTGCGGCCGCCCTTGGACGACATGCGGGCCCGAAACCCGTGCGTCTTCTTGCGGTGGCGATTGCGGGGGCGATAGGTGCGCTTCATCGGCTAAGCCTCGTGAGTGCGGCGGGTTGGGCGGGTCGGGAAAGGACGGGGCAGCCTAAGGCAGCCGCGGGCCGAGCGCAAGGCCGGGGCCGTTTCGAACGCCCCCAGCCGGGGCGGCCCGCCCATTTCCGGGCTTCAAGCCAATGGGCGGCCGGCCGATAACTCGACCACCTCACCGGCTGGAGAGGCTCCATGGCGCCCGACTATTCGCCGCAGCAACGAGCGCATTCGCACAAGGACCTGTCGCCCGCCGGCCAGGCTCTGCACGCCTGGCTGCGGCAGTTCGCGCGCGCCCTGCGGGTCGCCCGCCTCTATCGCAGCGACAACCCGGTGGTCAAGCAAACGCGCGACCTCGTCGCGAACGGGCTCAGCGAGATCCTCAAGAACCACGGCACCATCACGCTGCGCTTCACGGCGCGCGAGATCCGGCTCGAGAACGAGCCGGTGGTTCGCCCGTACATCGCGCCGCCCGGGCACGATGCGCCGCCTCCCAACCCGGAGGACACGCTGCCGTTCCTGTTCTATCGCGACGGCATTCGAACGTTGCAGATCGCCGAGGGCATGCCGCGCGAGGACTTCGACTCGTTCTTCGACGCCGTGCGCATGGTCGGGCAGGAAGCCACCCATCACGACGATCTGCTGACGCTCATGTGGCAGGCCAACCTCACTTACATCCGCGTCGAGGCGGTGCCGCTCGAGCAGACCATCTACCTCTCGTCCAGGAAGCCGGGCGAAAAGGACAAGGACGAGATGGAGTTCAACGCCCTCGCGTTCAGCTGGGCGCCGACCGGGACCGAGATCCACGCCGAGCTGGGACAGGTGCAGGGCGCTCAAGGTCTGCACCGCGACACCTTCGACGACTGGGAATTGCCCTATCAGACCGGAGACGCGAAGCAGGCCTACGAGGATCTGCTGCCCGACGTCGAATTGGCCCGTTCATTCCTGATGGCGACCTGGGCCGAGGATCGCGACCGGGTGTGGACCACCGAGGCCACCGACACGCTCCGCCACATGCTGAAGGTCGATCCGAGCGACGACACGCGCTCGATCGTGGCCCGTTCCGCGATGACCTGGGTGCTGAGCGCGATCCACCGCACCGACTGGAAGGAGGCCACCGAAGCGCTGGCGCTGCTCAAGGAGTTCGATTCCGACCTGCGATTCGTGCGCGACGAGCTGACCGCCAAGGTCAAGGAGCTGCCGTTGAACGACATCTCCGAGCAGCTCGAGGAGTCGGACGACCAGGATCAGGCGCGGTTCGCCGCGGTGTCGGTGGGGCTCGGCCCCTACGGCGTGGACCTGGCGCTCGCGGTGATGACGCTGTGCTCGCGCAGCCGTCCGCGCGCCGCCGCCTGCACCGCGCTCTGTTACACCTGCACCGAAAATCCGATGCTGCTGGCCGGCGCGGTCAACGATCCGCGCTGGTACGTAGTGCGGAACGCGGTGTTCATCCTCGGCCAGATCGGCGGCGTCGAGGTGATGGACCTGCTGCGCGTCGCCGCACGCCATCCCGAGCCGCGCGTGCGCCGCCAGGTGGTGCAGGCGCTGGGCGGCGTGCCGGCGGAGCAGCGGCTCCCGATCCTGCTGAGCCAGCTCGACACGCGCGACCAGCAGCTGCTGTCGGCGACGCTTGCCATGCTCTCGCGCGACCGCCGGCCGCGCGCGCTCAAGTCGCTGCTCGAGCGCTTCGCGGCGCCCAACTTCGAACACGCGCCCGAGTGGGTGCTGCGCGGCTATCTGCACACGCTGTCGGACTGGGTGGACAACACCTGCGTGCCGATGCTCGCCGGCCTGCTCGAGCGCGGCGGCTGGATGGCGGCGCCCTCGCTGGTGCGCACCGGCTCCGCGCGCCTGCTGCAGAAGATCGGCACCGACGCGTCGAGCGCGGCGCTCGAACATGCGTTGCGCTCGCGCAGCCCGGCGATCCGCGAGGCGGCGATGCAGGGCATGGCGGGAAGGCGGGCGGCATGAGCGAAGACGCGCAGAAGAAACTGGCGGCTGGCTCGGGCGTCACCGGCGACAAGCACACCTTCGACTTCAAGGTGCGCGAGGCCGGGTTGCGCCTGGTGATGCGGCTCGCGGGCGTGATCCGAGTGGGACGCGCCTATCAGGTGGGCAATCACCTGTTCCGCGAGCAGATGTCGAGCTTTCTCGACTCGCTGCGCCCAATCCTCGACGACACCAGGGAAGTGGTGCTGGTCGCGCTCGAGACCGACCTCTACTTGAACGGCCTGCGCATTCCGGTGCGAACCGCCAACATCCGTTTCCACCAGGTGATCCACGACGAGTTCCAGCGCCGCAAGATCGCCGGCATCAAGGTCGAGCCCGGTCTCGATCTCGACGAGCTGGAGCGGTTCTTCAGCTACTTCATGCAGCCCGACGTCTACCACGGGACCGCGCTGCTCGAGGCCTGCCTCGCGAATCACGTCGATCACATCCTGCCGGCGATCCACGCCTCGACCGAAGCGCCGGGACCGGACATCGGCATGCCCGAGGAGGAGCCCCGGGAGGCCTTCGAGGACGCCTGGTCCACCGAGGAGCAGAAGCCCGAGGAGGAGCAGGAGGATCCGCACATCCTCCCCGGCGGCGCGGTCCGCAAGAACTACTCGATGGCGGTGGACGGCATGCGCTCGCTGCTGGCGACCACGTCGCTGCATGAGGGCTTCCACCTCAAGCACGCGAAGCGCGTGGTGCAGCCGCTGGTGGACGACGCGTTCAAGCACCAGCCGGTGGTGGTGGGCCTCGCGGTTCTGCGCCAGCACGACGAATACACCTACGCTCACGCGGTCAATGTCTGCATCGTCTCGGTGAGCATGGGCTACTTCCTGGAGCTCGACCGCAAGGCACTGGCCGATCTGGGCGTCGCGGCGCTGCTCCACGACGTCGGCAAGAGCGTGGTGATGGCGCGCATCCGCCACGGCATCGACGAGTTCACCGACCAGGAGAAGCTCGCCGCCGAGAAGCACGCGATCGAAGGCGCCAAGCTGCTCGCCCGCACCACCGCCCTCAACTCGACCACGCTGCGCTGCATGCGCGTGGCGATGGAGCACCACCTGCCGCAGGATCCGACCGGGGATCCCAAGAACCGCGGCGACTGGACGCCCAACGTGCTGTCGCGGATCGTGTCGGTCGCCGACTGCTACGTGAGCCTGCTCACGCATCGCAGCCGCGGCGGCCAGGCGATCACGCCCTACGACGCGCTCGGGCGCATGCTCGGACCGATGGCGTCGCGATTCGACGCCGCGATGCTGTGGGCGCTGGTGCAGTCGGTCGGGATCTATCCGCCCGGGCAGCTCGTCGAGCTCTCCGACGGCGCGCTGGCGATCGTGCTCGCGCCCAACTCCGAGGATCTCTACCGGCCGCGCGTGCGCGTGCTGACCGACGCCCAGAAGAATCTGCTCACCGCGAGCACGGTCTACGAGTACCAGCCGCTCCCCGAAGAGCTGAAGATCGTGCGGGCCTTGAAGGCCGACGAGTATCCCGAATACATGAAGCCGCCGGCGCCCAAGGCGGCGTAGGGGCGGGGAGGCAGGGCCCCCTCACGACTGGTTCCGGAACCAGTCCGAATGCCCTTGAATTTGCTCAATGTATTGAGTAAAAATACTCAACGTAATGAGTAAACGGGACCTTGCCTATCACCGCCCGCAGGCGGCTGAGCTGAAACGACGGCTGGCCGAGCCACGCCGATTCATGCAGGTCGTGGCGGGCCCGCGGCAGGTGGGCAAGAGCACTCTGGTCGGCCAGGTCCTGGAGGGAGCAGCGCTCTCCAGCCGAGTTGCCAGCGCAGACGAACCCACTCTTCGCCACGCCGAGTGGATCGGTCAGCAGTGGGAAGCGGCCCGGCTGACGGCTCGCGATGCCGGCCGCCGAGGCGCGGTGCTGGCGCTCGATGAGATTCAGAAGATCCCGGGTTGGTCCGATGCGGTGAAACGGCTCTGGGACGAAGACACTCGAAGCCGCGTTCCCCTCAAGGTGGTCCTTCTCGGGTCCGCCCCGCTGCTCGTTGCGCGAGGCCTGTCCGAGAGCCTCGCGGGGCGATTCGAGCTGATCCATCTTCCGCACTGGTCGTACGCCGAAATGCGCGCGGCCTTCGGCTGGTCGGTCGAGCAGTTCATCGTCTACGGCGGATACCCGGGGGGTGCGCCGCTGGTGAAGGAGCCCGGCCGGTGGGCGCGCTACGTACTCGATTCGCTGGTCGAGACCTCGATCTCGCGAGATGTGCTCCTGCTCTCTCGCGTGGACAAACCGGCACTGCTCCGCCGTCTATTCGAGCTGGCCTGTCGGTATTCCGGCCAGGTGCTTTCCTACAACAAGATGCTGGGTCAGCTCCACGACGCCGGCAACACCACGACGCTCGCCCACTATCTGGACCTGCTCGCCGGCGCTGGAATGGTGACCGGGCTCGCCAAGTATTCTGCACAGCCCGCGCGCAGCCGAGGTTCAAGTCCCAAGCTTCAGGTGTTCAACACGGCACTCCTGTCGGCGACTAGCGGTCTCGCGCTCGCTGATGTCCGTCATGACACCGAGATCTGGGGGCGGCTCGTCGAGTCAGCGGTTGGCGCACATCTGGCCAACGCGGCTGCGTCGGGAGAAAGCGAGTTGTACTACTGGCGCGATCGGGGCGCCGAGGTGGACTTCGTGGTTCGGGCCGGGAAGCGCGTCGTCGGCATCGAGGTCAAGAGTGGACGTGCACCGCGCTCGCTCCCGGGGATGGCCGCATTCAGGGCCGCGTTCAAGCCACATCGGACTTTGCTCGTTGGGAGCGGTGGAATCGCCATTGAGGAGTTCTTGGCGAAGCCGGTGGGGGACTGGGTGCGCGGGTGAGGGCCGCACCTACTTCATCATCCCGCTCATCCGCGCCTTGAACCGCGGCAGCTCGGCGTGCTCGGTGTCGCGCATCTCGGCGTTCTCGTCGGGCCGGCCGTCGGTGAACAGGTAGCGCCGGCGCCCCGCTTCCACCATCGCCATGCCGACGCCGCCGCGCGTGCCCACGCGCACGCGGCCCTCGTAGACGCACACGCAGGTGCCGGTCGGCTCGCAGATCACGGCAAACGTGGTGCCGGTGGCCTCGACGCGCGCCTCGTGGGTCTCGATCGCGAGCCTCGCGCCGTGGAACGCGCTTCCGGTGGTGAAGCGCAACTCGCCGACGCGCACCTCGGCCAGCGCGTGACGCTGGAACCAGCGGCCCGGCGCCTGCGGCAGGCTCGCCTCGGTGCCGGCGGTGTACTCGATCGCCAGCTCGCCGGCGCTCGCGATCTCGAGCTCGACTCCGTCCGGAACCTGAACGAACACGCCGGGCTTGAGGTGCTGCTCCAACTCCTCGACGTGCTGGGTGGGAATCGGTACGCCGTCCACCACCACGATGCCCTCGCCGCGCACGTCGGAGAGTTTCCAGGCCGGCGCCTGATTCATGACGCTGACGACGACCAGTGCCGCCGCCGCGGCGACCGCGGTGGCTCCCCAGCGCGCCATCGAGGTGCGATACCAGGGGATCGAGAGCGTGCGCGGGGGCGGCGCCGACTCGATCGCCCCGGTCACGAATTCCTGGCGCAGCCTCGAGCGGAATGCCGCTCGGGGCGCGGCTGCCGGCAGCGCCCGCAGGGTCTCCCGCGCCCGCTCCATATCGGCGGTCAGCGGCTCGTCCGGCGGCAACGGATCGCGCGCTCGATCGCTCATCTCAGCCGTTCCTTGAGCAACACGCCCAGCTTCTCGAGCGCGCGCGAATAGCGCTTGCGCGCCGCGGCGTGGCCGAGGCCGGTAAGCCTGGCGATCTCGAGATGGTCGAGCCCCTGGTAGTCGTGCAGCACCACCGCGAGCCTCAGCGGCTCGGGAAGCTCGCCAATCGCCTGCTGAACGATTCGCTCGCGCTCGCGGGCGATGGCTTCGCCTTCCGGCTCGTCCTGATGGCGCGTCAATCGCTCGGCGAGCCCGGAATCGTCCTCGAGCGAGTCACTCTTCTTGCGCAGTCGATGCGCGCCGGATCGCCACAGGTCGCGGCAGGCGTTGGTCGCGATGGTCGTGAGCCACGGTCCGGGATCGCGACTCGCGTCGAGTTGCGGAGCGGCGCGATGCACCTTGAGAAACACCTCCTGCGTCACATCCTCGGCCAGAGTCCGATCGCCCAGCAGCCGGTAGACCAGCGAAAAGACCTGGTCGACGTAGCGCTCGAAGAATGCCCCCAGCGCCTCCGGTTCGCGCGCCCGCACGCGCTCGAGCACCTCCCGGGGCAGCGGGTCCGAGCCCGCACGGCGTGCGGCCGCGGAGCCTGACATCTCACTTACGAGTGGCGGGGCGGAGTGTGCCCGGTCTTCGGTCGAGGTCACGAGGAACGGGAGTATGTCACAGGCGGAAGCGGCCGCCCGGAGGCAAGCCGCTACGCCGCCTCGCGCCGGATCTCGACCGGAGCCTCGGGCCGCACGCTCTCGGCCAGCGAGAGCGGCAGCCGCACCCAGAACGTGCTGCCGTTGCCGGGCGTGCTGTTGACGCCGACGTGGGCGCCGTGGAGCTCCGAGATGCGCTTCACGAGATGGAGTCCGATGCCCAGCCCGCCGTCGCCCGGCTCCTGGCCGCGAGTGCCCTGCGCGAACAGCTCGAAGATGTGGGTGGTCTCGTCGGGCGCGATCCCCGGGCCGTGGTCGGTGACGTCGAAGACGAAGCTGTCGGGCTCGCGCCAGGTGCGGACCGTGACCTGCCGGCCTTCGGGACTGAAGCGGATCGCGTTGGTGATCAGGTTGACCCCGACCTGCCGCATCTTCACCTCGTCCAGGATCAGGCGCGGCATGTCCTCGGTGTAGTCCTCGATCAGCGTCACCCGGTGCTTCTCGGCGGTGGTGCGCGAGGTCTCCACCGAATCGCGCATCACTTCGTTCAGCTCGACCGGGCGGCGCCGCAGTACCAGCTTGCCGCTTTCGATCCGCGACAGGTCGAGGATGTCCTCGATCAGGCCCATCAGCCGCATGGCTTCGCTCCGCAGGCGGCGCAGAAACTCCTCGCGCTGGTCGCGCTCGAGTTTGTCGGCGTTCTCCTCGAGCAGCTCGGCGTAGGCGATCACCGACGAGAGTGGCGTCTTCAGCTCGTGGCTGGCGGTCGAGAGGAACACGTCCTTCATCTGGTTCAGCTCGCTGAGCTTGGTGTTGGCCTCTTCGAGCGCGCGCGTGCGCTGGTTCAGGCGCTCCATCGCCTCGGCGCGGTCGATCACCGCGCCGACGTGCTCGGCGAACATCCGCAGCATCTCGCGGTGGTGCTCCTTGAACGGATCCGGATGGTTGATCCGGTTCACGTTGAGCACGCCCACGCAGCGGTCGCCGACCTTGAGCGGCAGCGACAGCGCCGAGGTGATGTTGCGGTTGGGCTTGTAGTGCTGCCCCAATTCAGGGGTGGCCGCCTTGGCCGCGAGCAAGATGGCTTCCTTGCGTTCGGCCACCCATCCGGCGATCCCTTCGCCGAGCTTGGCGCGCGCGTTGCGCGCGAATTCCGATTCGAGACCGTACGAGGCGCGCGTCTCGAGCACGCCATCCTCCGGGCTGTAGATCATGATCGACGCCTGCTGCGCGCGCAGCGTCGAAACCACGCGGCGCACGATGATCTCGAGGATCACGTTGAGCCGGAGTTGCAGGTTGAGGGTCGTCGAGACCTGGAAGAGCGCCGACAGCTCCGAGAGCCGCAGGCGCACCGCTTCCTTCTCTTCCTCCTCGCGCTCGAGCGCCTCGCGCACGCGGTTCAACTCGCGCTGCTTGAGCGTGACGTAGAGGCAGAAGATCACCACCAGCCCGGCGAGCCCCACGATCGCGTAGTAGCTCTCGACCGGGTGGGAGCCGCCGCCGCCGGCCTCGTCCATGGCGCGCACCATCGGCAGATAAAGGAGCGGCACCGAAGCCGCCAGCGCGATCACCACCGCGAACGTGGCGGCCCACAGCATCCAGGTGCGCCTGATGATGGACTTCCGCTGGAGCGGGGGACGCGGCTTGTCGGTGTCGAGCTCGCTGGGTCCCAGCGTCATGCGGGGTCGCTCCTTGCCGGTCAGGGCGTCAGCCTCCGTGTAGGCGTATCGGTTATCGGCACCCGACGGCCCAAGCTTAGGTCCGACTTGGGGCTCCGGGCTCGTTGCCCGCCTGGCCCCGCTCTGCTTAGGGTGGGCGACCATGTCTCGCCTCCCCAGGGCACTCGCCGTCCCCATGCTGCTGGCGCCCGGCCTCCTCACGCTCTTCATGGGGTCGCTGCGCACCGGCTTTCTCAGCGACGACTACGTGTTCCTCGAGCAGGCGCGCAGCCAGCCGCTCCTGCACTGGCTCTTCCGACTCGACGCCCTTGGCAACTACTGGCGGCCGCTTTCGCGGCAGATCTATTTCGAAGCGCTGAGCCCGATCGCCGGTGGGAACCCGCTGGTGTTCCACCTCGCCAACTTTCTGCTCTTCCTCCTGGCGCTGGGGCTGCTGGCCGACCTGCTGAGCACGTTCGCTTCCGGGGCCGCGATGGTGGCGGGCGTGCTCTATTTCGCGCTGCTCCCGCTCCACGGCGTCAACCTCATCTGGGTCTCGTGCAGCCAGGATCTGATGGCCCTGGCCGGCGCTCTGGGGACGCTCGCATTCTGGCGGCGCGACCGTCGCGGCTGGGCGCTGCTCTGCTGGCTCGGCGCCATCGCCAGCAAGGAGGCGGCGCTGCCGTTGCCGCTCGCGCTGCTCGCGTGGGACCTCGCCATCCGCCGGCGGCCGCTGCGTGAGGCTCTGCGGCACGTCGCGGCGTTCGCGGCGGTGGGTGCGGTTTGGATCGGCGCGACGCTGGCGATCCGATCGCGGGCGGGGCTCCCCTCACCGCTGCGATTCTCGCCGGTCGGCCTGTTCGCCACGTACCTGCGCATGGCGCAGAGCCTGCTCGGCCTCGAGCATCCGGCAGGCTTCGTGCGCTCGCTGCTGCGGAGTCCGCCGCCGATCGTGCCCCTGGTCCTGCTCGCCGCCGGAGCCTGGTGGGCCGCCGCTCCCGCGCGCCGGGGATCGGCGGACGACGGCCGCGCGGCCGGCCCAACCGAAGCGCTCGCGCCGGCGCCGCGATCGTCGGCCGGATTCGGAATCCTGTGGCTGCTCGCGCTCGGCATCGTGACCTGGCCGGTGGTGTACAGCTGGAGCGGCTACTACTACACGCTGTCGGCGGTGGGTGCGGCGTGGCTCGTCGCGCTCGCCGCGCGACGTCTCGATCGAATCGCCGCGGCGCTGCTGCTCCTCGTTCTGCTGCCGTGGCATCAGGCCGGAACCAGGCCGCCCGTGTTCTCGATCGTCTACCCGCCCGCGGGCGGGTGGACGTCCCATCTGACGCCCTACTTCTTCTCGCGCGGCGCGGCGCTGGCCGACACGCTGTCGAGCCAGTTGCGCGTTCGCGAGCCGCGCCCCGCACCCGGCACGCGGTTCTTCTTCGCGACGCTCCCCCCGTGGGCAGGGTTCCAGATGGGCAATGGCCCGCTGATCCGCGTGATGTACCGCGATCCCAGCCTCGAGTCGTACTACTACTCGCAGTTCAGCGACTCGACCGCCGATGCGCACCCTTGCCGCTTCTACTACTGGGACGGCGCGCGGCTCCTGCCGCTCTACGGCGGAGCGCGCGATCCCTACTTCCAGGTGGGCTGCGATCTGCTGCTGATGGATCGCCCGCAGGGCGCCGTGCACGCGTTCACCCGCGCGCTCGAGACCGGCGGCCGGCGCGAGGACAACTTCTACTGGCTGGGCTGGGCACAGCTGTGGAGCGGCCGACGCGACCAGGCCGAGCGTGCCTGGGCGGAGTTCGGCGCGCACGACGACACCCTCACCTTCAACACCTGTTTTCGCGCCGTGCGTGGCGCGCTCTACCAGCGCGCCGACACCGTCGAGGCCCGGCGTCTGCTCATGAACTCGATCCGCACCGGCATCGGCCAGCCCGGCCCGCACGCCATTCTCGGCGAGCTGCTGTGGGCACGAGGCGGCGAGGACGCGCGCTACGGCCTGCTCGAGCTCAAGGTCGCGACCTGGCTCAACGCGCGGGACATCCTCGCCGCGCGCGAGCTGATCTTCGGCCTCTATCAGGTGCGGCTGGACGAGCAGGCGCGTCTCGAGCTGACGCGGCTGCAGGAGACCTATCCCGACTGGCGAAACGACTCGCTCACGGTGAATCTGGTGAAGCTGCTCGAAGCTCGCGCGCCGCGCGGCGGCGACGTGGCTTCGTTCGAACAGGAGGATTCGGGCCCATGACGACCGGCACGGTGGTCACGCATCGCTTCGAGAGCGCGCTGCTCACAGGGAACGCCGCCGGCGACCCGCACGTTCGTGCGGTGCCGGTCTATCTGCCGCCGTCCTACGCGAGCGATTCCAAGCGGCGCTATCCGGTGGTGTACGTGCTCACCGGGTTCACCGGCCGCGGGCGGATGCTGCTCAACGACCATCCCTGGACCCCGTCGCTCGACGATCGGCTCGATCGCCTGATCGGCGAGGGAAAGTGCGGCGAGGTGATCGCGGTGATGCCCGACTGCTTCACGCGCTATGGCGGCTCGCAGTACCTCGACTCCTCGGCCACCGGCCGCTACATGAGCCACATCATCGAGGAGCTGGTGCCGTTCGTGGATCGCACCTATCGGACCCAGCCCGATCGCGCGCATCGCGGCGTGGTCGGCAAGTCCTCGGGCGGCTACGGCGCGTGGCTGCTGGCGATGAAGCATCCGGAAACGTTCGGCGCCATGGTCTCGCACAGCGGCGACTGCTACTTCGACTACTGCTACCGCGGCGACGTTCCCAAGTTCTGCACTGCGGTGCAGGTCGGGGGCGGAGTCGAGAAGTGGTTCGCCGAGTTCGAACGCAAGATCCAGAAGAAGCACGACGACCTCACGGTGCTCAATATTCTGGCGATGGCGGCGGCCTACTCGCCCAATCCGGCGGCGGCGCTCGGCATCGACCTGCCCTGCGATCTCGACACCGGCGCGTTCCGTGACGACGTGTGGGCGCGGTGGCTGAGGCTCGATCCCTATCGGATGCTCGATGAAAAGCCGCACGCCGACGCACTGCGCTCGATGAAGCTGGTGATGCTCGACTGCGGCATCAAGGACGAATGGTTCCTGCACCTCGGCGCGCGGTTGATGGCGAAGAAGCTCGGTTCACTCGGCATCGCGCACCAGCACGAGGAATTCGACGACGGCCACATGAACGTCCAATACCGCTACGACGTGTCGCTGCCGCGCCTCGCTCGGGCGCTCGAGGCCTGAGACGTCCGCGCCGCTCGAGATCGAGGGCCTCACCCGGCGCTACGGCGCGCTGGTCGCCGTCCACGCGCTCGATCTCACCGTGCGCGCCGGCGAAGTGCTGGGGTTCCTCGGCCCCAACGGCGCCGGCAAGACCACCACGCTGCGCGTCGCCGCCGGACTCCTGCGGGCCGACTCGGGTGAGGTGCGGATCAGCGGCGCGTCGCTGTCTCGTGAGCCGATGCGCGCCAGGGCCCGGCTCGGGTTCGTGCCCGACCGGCCCTATCTCTACGAGCGGCTCACCGCGCGCGAGTTCCTCGAGTTCGTGGCCGCGCTCTACCGCGTCGCGCCCTCGGACGCCGCGCCCCGCGCCCAGGCGCTGATCGAGCGGCTCGATCTCGGCGAGGTCGCCGACGACCTGATCGAGACCTACTCGCTCGGCATGAAGCAGAAGCTCTCGCTCGCCGCGGCGGTGCTGCACGATCCGCCGCTCCTCATGCTGGACGAACCTCTGATCGGGCTCGATCCACGCGGCGCGCGCGCCTTGAAGGATCTGCTCCGCGAGCGCGCCGCGCGCGGGCTCGGCGTGCTGGTCTCGACCCATCTGCTCGACGTGGCAGAAAGGCTCTGCGATCGCGTGCTGATCCTGGACCGCGGCGAGAAACGCGCGGAAGGGACGCTCGCCGAGTTGCGTGGCGGCAGCGATGCCTCGCTCGAAGACGTGTTCCTGGCGTTGACCGCGCATCCGGACGATGGCGCCCGCGATTCTTCCCACAGCCCCCACGATCCTTCCCGGGGCGGCGCGCCGTGATCGGGGCCCTGCTCCTGAGCCGCGCCCGGCTCGCGCGGCGCGCGCTCTTTTCCCGACCTCGCGCCGACTCGAGCTGGCTGCGCCATCCGCTGGTCGCGGTCGGCATTGCAGCCTGGATGGGCGCGTTCGTGTACGGCGGCCTGCGCACCGTGCTCCGCGCGCTCAGCGCCGCCGGCGCCCCGCCGCGGGAGTTGGCCGGAGTCCTGGCGCTGGCGCTGGGCGCGGCCCTGGTGGCATTGCTGGTGTTCGACGTGGACGATGCGGTGCGAACGCTGATGCAGGATCAGGATCTCGAGCTGCTGCGCCGCGCGCCGATTCCGCCGCTCGCGCTGCTCGGGCTGAAGGCGCTGGACGCGGTGCCGCGCACGCTCGTGCCGGTGCTGGCGCTGGCGGCACCCGCGCTGCTCGCCTTCGCCGGCGCGCTGCGGCTCTCGGCCGCGGCGCTGCCGTTCGGCATCGCCGCGCTGCTCGCGCTGTGGACGCTGCCGCTGGCGGCCGGCGCGGCGCTCGCGCTGCTGGTGCTGCGCGTGGCGCCCGCGGCGCGCGCCCGCGAGACGCTGGCGTTGATGTCCACTGCGACGCTGGTCGCGATCTGGATCGTGGGCGCCGTGTGGCTCCCGCACGGATTCGCCGCCAGCCCGGGGTCGCTCGCCTCGCTCCACGGCCTGCTCGATCGCGCACTCGTCGCGCCGACGCCCGGCGCGATGGCCGCGCGCGCGTTCGCCGCGATCGCCGCGGGCGCGACCGGCGAGGCGCTGCGCGAGCTCGCCGGGCTCGCGCTCGCGGCGCTGCTCGCGATCCTGGCCGCGGCGCTGGTCGCGCAATCGAGCCTCGTCCCGGCACTCGAGCGCGTGGCGAGCGGAGTCGCTTCGAAGCCGCGAATCCGCCGCGCGTCCTCGAACGCGGCGGCCGGCTCGACTGACTCGGCGGCCTGGCCGCGCGATGGCGCGATCGCCGCGCTCGTGCGCCGCGACGCCCGGCTGCTGCGTCGCAGCTGGACGCTGCTCGGCGACCTGCTGGTGGCGTCGACGCTGTGGGTGTTGCTACCGCTGGTCGGGATCTCGCGCTTCGAGATCGGCTGGGAGCTGCTGTCTCGGATGATGCTGCTGACGATTTCGGTCGGACTCGGATATGAGATCGCGGCGCGCTCGATTCCCTTCGAGCGCCACCTCGAATATTGGTCGCGCGTCGCCCCTCAGCCGCCGGTACGCTGGCTGATGGCCAAGCTGCTGGGATCGGGCCTGCTGGCCCTGCCGGTGATCCTCCTCGCCGGGGCGGTGCTGGAAGGGGTCCATCCCTTGTCGGCCGGGGGGGCGGCGAGGGCGCTCGCCCTGGTGGCGGGCGCCCTGCCGCTCTCGATCTCGAGCGGCCTGTGGGCGGGCCTTACATTCGGCGACCCGGAATGGATCAACCCCCGGGCCATGTTGCGGCTCCCCGGCCGGCTCGCGACCTCGGGGCTCCTGATCCTCCAGATCCTGTTCTGGCTGGGAATTGTGTTCGGTATTGGGAGGCTCTCGGGCCGCGGCGAGGCCCTGGCATGGGCCGGGCTTCCCCTGATCGGCGCGGGTCTGGCCACCCTGCCGCTGCTTGCCGGAATGCGGCGGCTCGAATCTCCCGGTTGGGCCCACTAAACCCAAGCGAAAGATCAGGTTCTTGCGAATTTCCCCCTTGCTCCGGGCCCCCGCGGCCCGCCTATACTGTCCCTCGTCAGACGGCTTGCCGGGGTTTCCCCCGAGCCCTGGCTCTTCTGTTGAAGAGCGGCAGCCTCGCGCTCTTCACATCGCTCGACATTCATGGGGTCTTCTTGTCGCTCGTGCCCGTGACCCCAGAAAGGTGGCTTGAACGCTTGCGACGGCTCAGCCGTCGGTCGATTCTCCCTCTCGCTCTGCATCAGATCCCCTGGAGGTGGCCGATGAAGCGTAAGGCCTTGCTACTCATTTTCACCGCATGTCTGGCGTTCGCGACTCGCGCGGGCGCAGATCAATTGCTGTTCGGTTTTACCGGATTCGACTATCAGGATCCCAACCTCGACGGCACCTACCTCGATGTGGGTGAGGGCTACAACGTGATCGGCTTCGTCACCGGAGTCGGCCTGCTGCTCGATCCGTACTTCGATGACACGGTCAACCAGTACACGATCCAGATCCACAATCTCACCGTGACCAGCCGTACTTCGCTCGGGTCGTTGCTCGCCGTGAACTTCGCCAACGGCGGGCGCGCGAGCTACTTTGCGGATCCGCTCCTGGGCGGCACCAACGCCACCTACGGCATCAATCCGCCCAACGCGACCGCGCCTTCGACCTTCATCGACGGCTCGATGCGGATCACGGGCTCGGTGGACAACTTCGTCCTGACCTACAACTTCAGCACCAATCAGGGCAGCTTCTCGGGCAACATGACGGTGGACGGCGGCCCGGATGCCGACTACGTTCCGGCCGAGGTCCGGAGCGGCTGGGTGCTCGGCGGCCTGTCGGGCAATGGCCTCTCAGGTCCGCCCAACGCGACGGTTCCGACGGGTTACGATCATCAGGTGTCGGGTGAGTGCCGCCATCCCGACGTGACGTCTGCCACTCACGCGACCTGGGGCGCCGTGAAGGCGCTCTACCGCTAACCTCGGTCTCCGACGCGCGGCTCTCGCGGGCCGCGCCCCCCAAGGAGGATGCGACATGAAGAAGATCATCGGGGTGGCGGCAGCGGCAGCCCTTCTCGCGACCGGCGCGGCAGCTTCGGCGTTCGCTCAGTGCGGCACCGGAGTCATGATCAAGTTCGACGCCGACGCTTTCGCGTACGAGACCAGCTACGTCAACGCCACCTATCACTCGAATCCCGGCAGCGTGTTGAGCATGGTCGGAATCGTGGACCTGTTCTGCGCGCCGTTCCTCGATCTCGACCCGAGCGACCCGACCACCGAGTACACGTTCTACATCACCAACCTGACCTCGGCGGGCACGACCGTGATTCCGGTTGGGCCCACGACGTTCTACGAGACCGATTACTCGGGCGGCACGTGGGAAATCCACGCTGGCTCGCCGCGCAACGCCCCGAACGCTGGCGGAATGCCTGCGCTGCCTTCGGCGCTGGTGCCGGCGAACTTCACCGACGGTCCGGTGATCCTTTCGGGCACGCTGTCGGGATTCCACGTCGAGGTGACCACGACCGGCGCCAACATCAACGGCTCGTTCAACTCGACCTACGTGACCACGGGCGGAACGCTGGCCGGCCGCGTCGGCAGCGGCTCGGCGAGCTTCGCTGGCAACTGGTGTCCGACCATGCAGCCCACCGGCTGCACGCCGGCCACTTACAGCGCTCATCCGAACGGCAAGTGGGACACCCCGGGGACCACCCCGGCGCTGCCCTCGAGCTGGGGCCGGATGAAGATGCTGTATCGCTGATCGAGCTAGATTTCTCACCGCCCGGGTCGGCAACGGCCCGGGCGGTTTTGTTTGGAACGCACCGTCGAGATGATCCGGATGCCACTCATCGAAACCGCAGAGTTCCGGCACGCCGAAGCGATCGCCGCCCTCCATGCCGCGAGCTGGCGCGCGACCTATCGCGGCATCCTGCGCGATGACTTCCTCGACCACGCAGCCTCCCAGGCGTTGCTCGAGCTCTGGCGCGAGCGGCTCCGGCAGCCGGCGGCGAGTGCCGGGCGCTGGATCGGCAGGATCGAGACCGACGGCGCGCTCGAGGCCTTCGCATGTCTGTTCCTCGACGCCGATCCCCGCTGGGGCGCGGTGCTCGACAATCTCCACGTTGCGCCGGATCTCCACGGGCGCGGGCTCGGCCGCGCCTTGATCGCCGCGGCCGCCGACTGGGTGATGGGCGAGCGTCCCGGCTCGGGGCTCCACCTGTGGGTCTATTCGCGGAACACGCCGGCGCGGCGATTCTACGAGCGCCTCGGCGGGCAGCTCGCCGGCGGCAAGCTCGGTACCGCGCTGGATGGCGGGCCGGTGGACACGGTGCGCTACGTGTGGCCGCGACCGGCCGAGCTCGCGGCCGCCGCTCGAATCCCGGCGCGTCGAGGGGCAGCATCGTGACCCGGCGCGTGATCGCGGTGGTCCCCGATCTCTTCTTCGCGACCAAGATCGCGGCGACCGCCGAGGCCGCCGCCGTGACGCTCGAAGTGCTGAGCGCCAGGGAAGCGCTCGAGCGCTGTCGCGCCGCGCCGCCGGCGCTGCTGATCCTCGACCTGTCGGCCGGAGAAGCGCCGCTCGATCTGGCGCGCGCGCTCCGCGCGGATGCCGCGACCGCCGGGCTCCCGATCGCCGGCTTCTACTCCCACGTCGAGGGCGGCACGCGTCTGGCCGCGCTCGCCGCCGGTGTGGATCCGGTGCTGCCACGCTCGGCGTTCGTCCAGCGCCTGCCGGCCCTGCTCACGGGCGAGGGCGCACCCGGCTATAATCCGGCGCTCGGAACCTCGACTCCTGTTCCCGGGAACGAATCGAATGAATCCTGAAACCTCCACTTCCTCGACCGGCGCCGAGCGGGTTCGCATCTCCTGCCCCGGATGCGGGCGCCACGACATCGTGAGCTGGCCCGCGGGCCAGCCGACCTATCACTGGAAGTGCTTCAACTGCGGGAAGCAGTTCGACCTCTCCCGCAAGCCGGCGCACTGAGCGGACGCGGCGCGGCCGTCGCGCCCGTCCGTCGCCCATCGACCGTGACGAGCTACCGGATCAGCGAGCTGTTTCTGTCGCTCCAGGGAGAGGGACCCTCGGCCGGCAGTCCCGCCCACTTCCTGAGACTTCAGGGCTGCGACGTCGGCTGCCAGTGGTGCGACAGCAAGTACACCTGGGACGCCGCCGGAGGCCGCGAGCGCACTCTCGATCAAATCTGGGCGGAGATGGATGCGCTCGGCCGGTCGGAGCTGCTGGTGATCACCGGCGGCGAGCCGCTCGAGCACCCGAACCTGGCCGAGTTGCTCGATCAGGCGTGCGCGCGCTGGGCCCGCGTCGAGGTCGAAACCAGCGGGGTGCTGCCCCCGCCGAGATCGCTCGCCAACCTCTTCTACAACGTCTCGCCCAAGCTCACGAGCGCCACGCCGCGCGCCGCGCTCACCTGGGCTCACGTCGACACCTGGCGCGACGAGCCGCGCGCCACCTTCAAGCTGGTGGTCGGGGATCCGCCCGACGTCGATGAAGCGCTGCGCCTCATCCGCGAGCACGATCTTCCGCGCCAGCGCGTGATGCTGATGCCCGAGGGCCTCACCGACGCGAGCCTGCGCGAGCGGGCGGTCGCGCTCGCGGAAGTCTGCAAGCACGAAGGCCTGCGCCTGAGCCCGCGCCTCCACATCTGGATGTGGGGCGCGAAGCGGGGCGTGTGATGAAGCGCGGGGTCGTGCTGCTCTCGGGCGGCCTCGATTCGAGCACCTGTCTCGCCTGGGCGAGGCGCGAAGGTTTCGAATGCCACGCCCTGGCGGTGGACTACGGCCAGCGCCATCGCGTCGAGCTCGATGCGGCGAAGCGCGTGGCGGCGGCGATGGGAGCGGCGTCCTACCGCGTCGTCGCCGTGGACCTGCGCGCGATCGGCGGCTCGGCGCTCACCGGCGCGATCGCGGTGCCGCGCGACCGCGACGAGCGCGCGATGGGCGCCGACATTCCAGTGACCTACGTGCCGGCGCGCAACACCGTGCTGCTGGCACTGGCGCTGGGGCTCGCCGAGACCCTCGCCTCCCACGATCTGGTCGCCGGAATGAACGCGCTCGATTACTCGGGCTATCCCGATTGCCGCCCCGAATTCGTGCGCGCGTTCGAGCAGGTGGCGAAGCTCGGCACGCGGGCCGGCGTCGAGGGCGCCGAGTTCCACGTGCACACGCCGTTGATGGCGCTCGACAAGGCCGGCATCATCCGCCTCGGGCTGTCGCTGGGCGTGGATTACGCGCTCACGCATTCCTGCTACGATCCCGCGCCCGATGGCGCGGCGTGCGGCCGGTGCGACGCCTGCCAGCTGCGGCGGAAGGGTTTCCGCGAGGCCGGCGCCGCCGATCCGACCCGTTACGCCGAATGATCCATCGGCCGGGAACGCGCTCATGCGAGTCGAATTGACCAAGGAATATCGCTTCGAGGCCGCGCACCGGCTGCCCCGGGTGCCGGCCGACCACAAGTGCTTCCGCATGCATGGCCACTCGTTCCGGGTCGAGATCACGATCGCCGGCGAAGTGGACGAGGCGCTCGGCTGGCTCCAGGATTTCGGCGAGATCAGCGCGATCGTCGAACCGATGCTCAAGCGCGAGCTGGATCACCGCACGCTGAACGACGTCCCGGGGCTCGAGAATCCGACCTCCGAGGTGCTGTGCGGGTGGCTATGGCGGCGGCTGGCCCCCGCGCTGCCGCTCCTTTCCGCCATCACCGTCCACGAGACCTGCGCCGCCCGCTGCACCTACCGGGGCGGGGCTTGACCGAATCGTTACGCACTCGCAAACCCGTGGAGCCCGGTCGCTTGACCTGTGAGCGGCGACCGCTTCAACTTGGTGCGCATCGGGAGGGCGCCCGGACAATCCAACCGGCCGACTCCCAGCAGGCGCGACTTCTCCTGTGGCGCGCCATTCCATTGGACGATGACTAGGGACGAAGTGGGACGGGCCTGCGAGCGCAAGCTCCGCTGGGGACGCCAGCGTGGCCGCGCGCCGATCGCCCGGACCTGGAGCCTTGAATCATGAAGCGCAGAGTGTTCGTAACCGGCGCGAGCGGTTATCTCGGCAGCGCGATCGCCACGCGGCTCGCGCGTGGCGAGTACGAAGTGATGGGGCTGACTCGCAGCCCCGAACGAGGCCGGACGCTGGCCGCGCACGGCGTCATTCCGGTGATCGGAGACCTCGACAAACCCGAAGTCTGGCGCGGCCAGCTGAAGAACACCGACGTCGCCATTCACGTCGCCTCGGATTCGAAGGACGCCGCGACGTTCGATCAACACGCACTCACCACGATCCGCGAGGCGGTGAACGACGGCCGCGTTCGTCGCGTGCTCTACACCAGCGGCATGTGGGTGCACGGCGACACGCACGGCCAGGTGGTGGACGAGACCACTGCCGTCAATCCGCTGCCGATCGTCCACTGGCGCGCCGCGCACGAGGAAATCGTCTTCGACCTGGCCGAGTTCGAGGTGCAGGCGATCGTGTTGCGGCCGACGATCGTCTACGGCGAAAGTCGCGGCATTATCGGCGGCTATTTCGCCGAGGCGCGCGACCAGCGCACCGTGACCTGTCCGGGCAACGGCGCGCAATTCTGGGGCATGGTGCATCGTGACGACGTGGCCGAGGCCTACGCGTTGGCGCTCGAGCACGGCAAGGGCGGCGAGCGCTACATCCTGTGCGACGAGTCGCAGCTCACCGCGAAGCAGATCTTGGAAGCGATCGCCCGCGCCACCGGCGCCGAACTGCGCCTGTGGGAAGCCGAGGGCGTGCTGAAGCAGCTCGGGCTCTACGGCGAAGCGCTGCTCGCGAGCCAGAAGAGCACCGCCGGCAAGGCGCGCCGCGAGCTGGGCTGGGTACCGCGGCACCAGAATTTCGTGCGCGAGGCGGATGATCTGTTCCGCGAGTGGCAGGCGGGCCAAAAAGCGCCTGTCGCGTAGACGTCAGATCACGGCTCGATCACTGCCTTGGATCGGTCCTGACGGCCTGCGGAGTATCCTAGCGGATCGACCTCGGCTGTCAGTCCCGATCCGCCTTGTCCTCGAGCCCTTCTCTGACGTCTAGACCCGCTCGCTCGGTCCTCATCCTTCTTCCCGCCGTCGTGCTCCTGGCGGCGGCGGTCGCGCTCGGGCCGTTCGCGCTCGGCGCCGCGATCCGTCACGCGGCGGGCAAGCGCGGGCTGATCGCTCGCTTCGACCGGCCGCAACTCACCGTCGCGTTCGGGGCGCGCATCCGGGACTTGCGCCTCATCCGTGTTTCCTCCGGCGACACGCTGCTCGCCGCCGATTCGCTCGAGTTGCGCCTGTCGCCGCTGCGCCTCCTCGTCCTGCAGCTCGCTCCCGCCGGGGTGCGGCTGACTCACGCCCGCATCGAGCTTCCGGCGCCGCGCGAGTCGGGCCAGGACTCGCTTGGCGAAGAAGAGACCGGCTCGAAGCGAAACGCGCGCCCCGATCGATCGGGCCGGCTGCGGGCGCTGGCCGATCAGTTGGTGCGGGCGCTGCTGCTTCCCGCGCGCACGCTGCCGAGCCTCGAGCTGCGCGACGTGCACGTGCGGCGCGCGAGCGCCGACGACACCCTCGAGGTCGATATCGAGCGGCTCGCGCTGAGCGCGAAATCCGCCGGCGCCGCGCTCGCGGCGAAAGGCCGGCTGGGCGCGGCAGGGGCGGTGCCGTTCGCGGGCCGGCTCCACTACGGCCGCGACGATCGGCTCACCGGCGCCTTCCGCTTCGAGCTGCCCGACCCGGGCGGATCCCGCGCCTGGCCGCTCGAGTTCGGCGTGGACGGCCGCGTGACCCAGGATCGGCGAGCCGGACGGATCGAGATCCGCGAGCCCACCACGCTGCGCGTGGGGCGGATCGCGATGCGGCTCGCGGCCACGCTCGACCGCCGCGGACCCGCGCTCGACCTCCGGCTCGCCGCCGACAGCCTGACCGAGTCGCGTCTCAAGGCCAGCCTGCCGCCGCCCGTGCTCGGACCGCTGGAAGAGGTGGGCGCTCGCGGCGGCTGGGACTACCGGCTGCGCTTCCAACTCGATCTGGCGCGGCCCGATTCGGTGGAGTTCGCGGCCGGCGTGATTCCGCACGGCCTGTCGCTCGACCCCGACCGTACTCGCCTCAACCTTCTCACCCTCGACCAGCCATTCGTCGCCACCATCCACCTGCCGCACCGGCGCCTCGTCACGCGCGATCTGTCGCCCGCCAATCCGCACTTCCGCGCCCTCGATCGGATCGATTCGACGCTCGCCCACGCGGTGGTCACCAACGAGGATGGCGGCTTCTTCCGCCACCGCGGCTTCAATCCCGAGGCGATCCGCAACTCGATCGCCGAGAACATCCGCGCCGCCGCCTACCGGCGCGGCGCCGGCACCATCACCATGCAGGTGGCGCGAAATCTCTGGCTGGGCCACGACCGCACGCTGGCGCGGAAGGCGCAGGAGGTGATCCTGGCCTGGGTGCTCGAGCACCTGACCGGCGTCTCGAAGCAGCGCCTGCTCGAGATCTACCTCAACGTGATCGAGTGGGGACCGGACGTCCACGGCGCCGACGAGGCCGCTCGCTACTTCCTCGGCCACGACGCCGGCCGGATGAGCGTGGACGAGGCGCTGTTCCTCACCACGGTCATTCCGTCCCCACTCAAATGGCGCTGGCGCTTCGAGAAGGACGGCAGCCTGCGCCAGTTCGAGCGCGAGCAGATGCACTTCATCGGCCGCGCCATGATCGCCCGCGGCTGGCTGGCGCCCGAGGCGCTCCCGCCGGTCGAGGCGCTGAGGGTGGAGCTGCGGGGGCCGGCGCGCGAGGTGATCTTCCCGCCGGCCGCGGACAGCGTCGGAGCCGGGCAGGCGGGCCGGCCGGCGTCATAAGACTCTGGACCCGCTCCCCCCCGGGTGTCAGAATCCTCAGCCGCGCTCGCACTCCCCGCCTGACGTGCCGCCGAGCGCCCGCACGCCTTTCGCTCGTGCGCCGCCAGTCCATCGTCGGCGCCAGTCGGAACCGAAACATTCTTCTGGAGAATTCTGTTGAGCGCTTCCGTGACGGCCGCGGCTCTTCCGGCCGGGCCGCCGCCGCTGGGGCAGCTGATCGCCGGATTCGCGGTGCTCGCAGCCGGGCTCGCCCTGCTCACGCGCCGGCGCGGACACCGCCCGCTGCGCTCGACGAGCGGCACGGTACGGGTGCTGCTCTACATCCTGGTCTACGCGCTCACCACGCTGTGCTTCATGCGCGTGCTGGCGCCGGCGCTGCTGGGGCGCATCGAGAGCCCGTGGCTGATGGCGCTCGGCGACGTCCTGTGCGTGACGCTCGGGCTCTTCATCTGGGTGCTGGCGCTCGCCGAGCGTCATCCGCTTCGGGACTACGGGCTCCACGGGGCGCCGCCGGCCCGACTCCTGCTTGCCACCGTCATGGGACTCGGCAGCGTGCTGGTGGCCTCGTTCGGGGCCTGGCGGACCCTGTGGATGCGCGGGGCCTCGCTCAATGGCGATCTCGTCATCTTCGCGCTGGCCTTCGCGGTGCTGGGCTCGGCGATCCCCGACGAGCTGCTGTTCCGCGGGCTGCTCATGACCTCGCTCGAGGGTCGCTTCGCCCGCTGGTGGCGGGTGGCGGCGCCGGCCCTGATCTTCACCGCGGTGCGCTCCCTGCGCTTCCTGCCGGGGCTGGAACTGTCCCCCCAGACCTGGCTGGCCTGGGTATTCGGGACCGTCTTGCCCCTTGGACTCTGGTGGGGTCTGATGCGAGACTTGGCGGGCGGCTCCCTGTGGCCCGGGCTGGTTTCCCATGCCCTGCTCGAGTTCGGGACCCTGGTGGCCGGGCCCGCCCGGCAGCATCCGTAGTCCGTTCGCGCTCATCTCGCCGCGATTGAGGAATCTTTCATGACGGTTCGACCGTTCCGCCCCGCCGCATTCGCGGCGATGCTCGCGCTCGCCCTCGTTCCATGCGCGCCGCGCGTGATTCACGCGTCCGAAAAGGCCCCGGCCGGCCCCGAGGCCGAACAGCAGCTGCGACTCAACAAGCTCTTCGCATTGAAAGTCGCGCTCAACCGCCAGGAGGCGCGCGAGCGATTCGAGATCGCGAAGGCGCGCGCCTACAGAAAGAAGCACGGCAAGTGGCCGAAGGGATTCAAGCTCGAACACGAGACCGAGGGCCGCGTGGATGCGGAGCGCGTTCCCGCCGCGCTCGCTCAGCGCGCCCGCGAGGCCGCCGAGACACCGGTGGCCACGTCGTTCCCGCCCAACGTGCGCGCCAACGATCCGAGCGGCGACCTGTTCTCGGATGCCGGCCAGTCGGAGACCAGCATCGCCGCGGCCGGCGGAAACGTCCTCCTGGCGTGGAACGACGGCAACGGGTTCGACGTCGGGACGCCGCCCAACTGGCAGCTCCAGGGGTTCGGCTACTCGACCAACACCGGCGCGAGCTGGACCGACGGCGGCATCATTCCTCCACAGACCGGCTCACCCAACTGGGTCTGGGCCAGCGACCCGGTGGTTACGGTGCGCGAGGGCACCGGCGATTTCTGGTATGCGGGGCTCATCTCTCCCGACGGGCTCTCGGGTTCGCACAACGGAGTCGGGGTGGTGAAGGGCTCGTTCACCGGCAGCACCTTCACCTGGGGCAACCCGGTGATCGCCGTGCAGGGATTGAACACCCAGAACGGCTACGACAAAGAGTGGCTCACGGTCGATCCCGCGAGCGGCTATCTCTACCTCGTGTACACCGATTTCGTCTTCACCGGCTCGGGCTCCGATCAGATCGAATTCGTCCGATCCCTCGACGGCGGCGCGTCCTGGACTCCGCCGACGGTGCTTTCTTCTCCCACCGACAACGCCAATTTCGCGGTGCAGGGATCACGCGTCGCGGTGGGCCCGAGCGGCGAGGTCTACGTGGTCTGGCAGGCGCTCGGCGATTCGGCCGCCGATTACTTCAAGCTTCGCAAGTCCACCAACAATGGCACCAGCTGGAGTAGCGAAGTGAAGGCGGCGCGCTACTTCTCCAATTTCGGCACCGGCGCTCCCGGCTTCAACCGCGGCCGCGGCATCACCTATCCGGCGATCGCGGTGGATCGCACCAGCGGCCCCTATCACGGGCGCGTCTACCTGGCCTGGAACGAGGCCGTCAACTGGTACCCCGAGGTGCTCAACGGAATCACCTCCGGCAGCGTCACCGAGCCCGAGGCCACCAGCGGATCGGGGGTCAACGACACCCCGGCCAACGCGATCTCGTTCACGATCGGCAACCGCGTGCGGGGCTGGGTGGGGAGCGCGAGCGACCTCGATTACTTCAAGTTCAACGCGGTCCAGGGCAAGACTTATACGTTCTACTGCGACACCGTCGGCGTCAGTCTCGACCTCGACTCACGCCTCTACTGCTCGGATCAGGCCACGCGATTGGCGCTCTCGACGGCCCCGGCGGCGGGCTACAGCACGCTCATCACCTGGACGGCTCCGGCGACCGGGACCTACTACCTGCGTTCGCAGGCCTTCCAGGGAGTGAGCGGCGGCACCGGCTACTACTCGATCGCGAGCTTCGTTCACAACACGCCGAGCGGCGACGATCGCGCGCGCGACGACCGCGACATCTTCGTCGGCTATTCGAGCGACGGCCTCACCTGGAACGCGCAGCCGGTGCGCGTCAACGACGATTCGCCGTGGCTCGACGACTGGCTGCCCGAGATCGCCATCACCGGCAACAGCCGGCTGTTCTGCACCTGGTTCGACTGGCGCGACGCCAACCCCAGCACTTGCTACGGCGAGTCCAACGTCTATCTGTTCCGCTCCGACGACGGCAGCGCGACCTGGAACGACCTGGGCCGCGTGTCCGACGCGACCTCGAGCTGGAGCGCCACCAGCAGCAACATCGCTCCCAATCAGGGCGATTACGTCTCGATCTATGCCAACAACACCGGCGTCTTCCCGGCGTGGGGCGACGGGCGCGACGGCAACCCCAACGTGTACACGGTGGGCATCCCGGTCATCACTCCGACGCTGGCCGCGCTGGCCAGCTCGCGCGTCGAGTCGGGCCGGGTCGAGATGGTGTGGTACGCCGCCGATCACGCCGGCACTCTCGCCACGCTCGAGCGCCGCTCGGGCGCGTCCGACTGGATCGACATCGCCAGCCGCGCGGTGGACGCGAGCGGCCAGGTGAGCTTCGTGGACGACACCGTGCAGCCGGGTGTGATCTACACCTACCGCCTGTCATTCGTGGGCTCGACCGATTACTCCAGCGAGGCGGTCATCAACGTGCCGCTCGGGCCGGCGCTGGCGCTGCGCGGCTCACGCCCCAATCCGGCCGAGCGCGAGCTGGTGGTGGCGTTCTCGCTGCCTTCCTCCGAGCCCGCCACGCTGTCGCTGGTGGACGTCTCGGGCCGCATACTTCGCAGGCGCGAGGTCGGAAGCCTGGGCGCCGGCCCGCACGAGCTGGACCTGACCGAGGGCGGCGCGATTCCGTCCGGCGTCTACCTGCTCGAGCTGCGCCAGGGCGCCGCGGTGCGCACCCGGCGGGTCACCTTCGTGCGCTGAGCCAGCGCTCCATCCCGGCTCCAGCCGAAGCCCGGCGCGCCCGCCGGGCTTCGTCGTTTTTCGCTTGACCGCGGCGGCCGGATGCGTTTTTATGCACGGTCACCAATAGTTATTCGACGCGTCCCGGAGGCTCGATGTCCCGCACTCGCCGTCTCGCCACGCTGGCCCGCCTGCTGAGCGGCCACCGGTTCGGTAGCCAGGAGGAGCTGGCCGACGCGCTGGCCCGCGACGGCTTCGAGGTCACCCAGGGCACGCTGTCACGCGATCTGAGGAGCCTGGGCGTGGGAAAAAGGCCGGGCGCAGACGGCCGCTCGGTCTACGAGCTGCCCGCGCCGGCCGCAGAAACCCTGGATCGCGAGCGGCAGCTGATCGATCTCAAGTCGTTCGTGAACGAAGTCCGGGTCGCCCAGAACCTGATGGTGGTGAGGACACCGCCCGGCCACGCCCACGGCGTGGGCCGCGCGATCGACCTCGCCGACTATCCCGGCGTGATCGGCACGGTGGCCGGCGACGACACCATCCTGGTGATCGTCGAGGACGCGCCGCAGGCGCGAAGGCTCAAGAAACATCTCGACGCGGTGGCGTCGGGCCGCGCCAACGGACTGGGCAAGTGAACCCGGGAAGCCCGCTCGAGCTGGGCGCGGAGCCCGGCGTCCACCTGTCGGCGAAGCGCGATGCCGGCGCACCGGTCGCGCGCGTCGCGGTGCTCGGCGCGAGCGGCTATTCCGGGCAGGAGTTCGTGCGCCTCTCGCTCGCGCACCCCGGCCTTCGGTTGACCGCGCTCGCCTCGCGCGAGCACGCCGGGCGGCCGGCGGGCGAGTTCCTCGCCGGGGTGGACGCGCGCGCCGCCGAGCTGCCCGAGGTGGTCGAGCCCGCGGCGCTCGCCAGTCTGCTCGAGGACGGCGTCTTCGACACCCTCGTCGCCTGTCTGCCGCACGGCGCCTGGCGCGAGCTGGCGCGCCTCCATCCCCGGCTGGCGAGCGAGCCCCGGCGCGTGCTCGACGTCTCGTCGGACCATCGCGACGGCTCGGCCAGCCCGCCCGGCTCGGCGCCCTATCGCTACGGCCTGCCCGAGGCGTTTCGCGATTCGCTGCGCGGCGCCTCCCGCATTGCCAACCCCGGCTGCTATCCGACCGCGGCGCTGCTCGCGCTCTTGCCGGCCGCGGAAGCGCGCTGGCTCGCCGGTCCCGCGATGGTGAGCGCGCTCTCGGGTGTCTCCGGCGCCGGACGCGCGGCGTCGCTGCGCACCTCGTTCGTCGAGCTCGATGGCAACGCCTCGCTCTACAAGGTCGGGACCGAGCACTCGCACGTCGGCGAGATGGAACGCGTGCTCAGGCAATTCGCCGGCGGCGTGATTCCGGTGGGCTTCGCGCCGCAACTGGCGCCGATGGCGCGCGGCATCCTGCTCACCGCCTGGGCGCCGCTCGCGAGCCCGGTGGCGCCGGAAGCCGCGCACGCGCACTACGCGCGGCGCTTCGAGAACGAGCCGTTCGTGCGCGTGCTGCCCCCTGGCCAGTGGCCCGAGACCCGCGCCACGCGCTCGTCCAACCGCTGCGACGTGGCGGTGACCACGCTCCATGGCGGGAAAACTCTGCTGGCGATGAGCGCGCTCGACAATCTGGTGAAGGGCGCGGCCGGTCAGGCAATCCAGAACCTGAACCTCATGCTCGGCTGGCCCGAAGAGACCGCGCTCCCGCGGCATTCCATCCCGTGGTGACACCCGCCTTCGCCGCAACGCGGCCGCTGGTGCTCAAGATCGGCGGGCGCGCGCTCGAGGCCCCGGGCGCCGCGGAGGATCTCGCGCGCGAGATCGCGGCGATCCAGGGCAGCAGCGTGATCGTTCACGGCGGCGGCTCGGAAGTCACCGCGTGGTGCGAGCGCTTCGCGATCGAGCCCCGCTTCGAGCGCGGACTGCGTGTCACCGACGCGGCGACGCTCGAAGTGGTGGTGGCGGTGCTTGCCGGGCTCGCCAACAAGCGCCTGGTCGCCGGGCTTCGCAACGCCAACGTCGACGCGATCGGGCTCTCGGGCGTGGATGGCGGAACGCTCGAAGTCGAGCCCCACCCGGACGCCGCGACGCTCGGCGCGGTGGGCGCGGTCACCGCGGTCTCGACCGCGCTGCTCGACACGCTGCTCGCGCAGGGCGCCGTGCCGGTGCTGGCCAGCGTTTCGGCGCAGGCCGGAGCGCTGCTCAACGTCAACGCCGACGACGCGGCGGCCGCTCTGGCGCCAGCGCTGCGCGCGCGCGCGCTGGTGCTGCTGAGCGACACGCCGGGCCTCGTGCTCGCCGGCGAGCATGTGCCGTCGCTCGATCGCGACGGGCTCGCGGCGGCAATCCGCCACCCGGACGTCCAGGGCGGCATGCTCCCCAAGCTGCTGGCCGCGCGCCGCGCGCTCGACGCAGGCGTGCCGCGCGTGGTGATCGGCGCGTGGGGCGGGCCCGGCTCGCTCGCGCGATTGCTGTCGGGCGAAGGCGCCGCGACCACTCTCACCTACGAATCCAACGTCACTCAGGAGGCGACGCATGGCTGACACGATGACCGCCACGAATTCCCCAGCGCCGGGGCAGAACGCTGCCGGCGCCATGGCCGAAGCCGAGCTCGGGCTGTTCGCACCGCTCTATCCACTGCCGCGACTCGAAGTGGTGGAAGGCCGCGGCGCGCGCGTGCGCGATCGCGAAGGCCGCGAGTATCTGGAT